>CAMBIK010000035.1 GCA_945867435.1 Klebsiella pneumoniae | reverse complement strand
CTTGCTCGGCCAGGTTTTTCACCACTTGGGCGAGGACCGGCAGGCGATCGACGCCTACTCTGAATTGATCCGGCGCAAGCCCCAGCTGGCGGTCGGCCACATCGGCGCGGAGTTGGCTACGCAATGGGCGCTGCGAAGCGACGAGCTTTTCGCGCGCGGCAGGCCAATCGAGGCACTTTCGCTCCACCGAGGTGCATGGACGCCCGCGCTGGCCCACCACCTGAAAGACCTCGCCCCGCTTCGCAAGGTTGCGACCGGCTTCACCGATGCAGACCTCCCTCAACGCGCGCAGGCCGCTTGGCGCGCCGTCGCGGACGAAGAAAGGGCGCGTGGGCTCGACGGCCGGGGGAGCGTCGTGGAGCTTTTGAGGCTGTATATCGTGACATCGTCCACCGCCGACGCTTTGGATGCGGTGGCTTGGCTGCGTCGCGAGGGAACCCAGGAAGCCGACCGCGACACCGTGGCCCTCCTGGAAGGGGATGCCGCCCTGCAAAACTTCGACCCCGTACGAGCTCGCAAGGCGTGGGGAACCTTGAGCTCCGGCAGCCGCCTCGCCTCTCAAGCGCGCACGCGTCTCGCCCTGCTGAACGCCACCGAAGGTCGATGCGAAGAGGCCCTTCCCCACCTCGATGAGCGCGCCGCGACCCCAGTTCCAGAGTTCGACCCCGACGTGATCCACGAGGCACGGCTGAAATGCATGCTCGCCGTGGGCCGTGACGCCGATGCAGCGACCGAGGCGCTGACCGCCGCCGGGCTGACCACGAGCGACCAGTCCGCGAGCTGGAAGGCTTGGCGCGCCACCAGGTTGGCAGCAGAGAACAAACGCACTCCCCCCAAGCAGCTCGCCGATGCGACGAGCGCGGGCACCGACATCTGGGGTGCGCTGGCCCAGGAAGAGGAGCGCCATCGTGCCTTCATCGCGGCCCACCGCGAGGACTAAGAAAATATCGATCCGGCCCTCAATATTTTACCGGACTGACCGAAGAGGGAGCGTGAGGTGGTTGGAATGGTTCCATCCGGCGGAATTAGACTCTTTGACGGAATGTACGAGGGGCTCGGCAACGTGCTCGACCTTGTGCAGTTGCGGCACCAGATTGGCGCGGCCAACCTTGCAAACGTCAATACCCCTGGCTACCTCGCCAAGGAAGTTCCGTTCAAGGACCTCCTCGACGAGGTGATGGGCGGTGGCCAACGCGGGGAAGTCGTCGATGTGAGCGGACGGGTCTCCGATTCGGTCACTGAGCTGGCCGCTCCGGACTACGCGATCGACGGAAACTCGGTCGATCTGGAACGCGAGGCGGGCCGACTCGAGGAAAACAAGGTGATGTTCGAAGCCATTGTGGGCGGACTTTCGCGCCGACTTGCGATGCTGCGCTTCTCCGCCTCCGACGGGAAAGGCTGATGGCTGACTTCTTCGATACCTTCGCCATCGCCTCCAGCGGGCTCGGTGCTGAACGCACTCGACTCACCACCATCGCCTCCAACATGGCGAATGCCCGCACAACGCGCACTGCCGAAGGCGGCCCCTACCAGCGTCAGGTGCCGTTGTTCGAATCGGAGGCCCTCGACCCCTTCGGCTCGGAGTTGGAGGCTGCCACGAACCGGGTCGTCGTGACCGGCATCCAAAAGGACGCCAGGCCGCCGGTTCGGGTCTTCGACCCGACCCACCCCGACGCCGGCGCGGACGGTTTCGTGTCGTACCCCGACATCAATATCATGGGCGAAATGGTCGATCTGATGACCACCCAGCGCGCCTACGACGCGAACGCCAACGTAATCGAGGCCACGCGCGACATGGCGATAACCGCACTCGGAATCGGGAGGTAGCCCTTGGTCACAAGCATTCCATCCATGCCCACCAGCTTCACGGGGATCGAAACCCCATCCACCACCCGTCCGGGAGCCGTCGGTGGTTCTGTCGGTCAGGTCGGCGGCACGAATTTTGGCGATGCGCTCCAATCGGCGGTGCAATCCGTAGAGGGGCACATGGCGGACTCCGACCAGAAACTGTTTCAGGTCGCGTCCGGGCAGGACCAGGACTACGCCGGAATGATGGTCTCGTTGGAAGAGGCCAACATTTCCCTGCGTGCGATGGGCAGCGTTCGAGACAAGCTGGTCGATGCGTACCAGGCGATCTGGAACATGCCGGTGTAGGACCGTTCGCGCGGTCTACTGGTCGCGAGAACGGAAGTATTCGCCCAGCGTGGCCGCGACCCGCGTGCACAGCTCCAGGTCGTCATCGGTAAACGGCCGGGGAGGGTTCATCAGTTCGAGGACCCCGTAGACCCCACCTTGATCGGCGCGAACTGGCGCGGCGAGCACGGAACGGGTGATGTACCCGGTCTGCTTGTCGAGGCGGGAATAGTGGCGGTCGTCGCGCCTGGCGTCTGCGATGGTGAGTGCCAACCCGATCTGGAACACAAATCCAGCGATGCCTCGGTCGAGCGGCATCATCGTATCCAGCAGTGACTTGGATGCCGGGCCCATCGCGGCTCGGAACCGGAGGCCATCCCCCCGGCTGGTCTTGATCAGCACCGCTCCGGCGTCGGCCGCGACCAGCTCACTTGCGATGCGGAGCGCCGAGGCACACGCCCTGTTCGCCGTGGGCGCCTCGCTCACCTCCGCCAACAGGAGGAACAAATCTTCAAGGCGGTCCACCAGGTCGACTTGCGGGGGCCGTTCAACTTCGACCGGGGCAGCTTCGACCGGGGCAGCGGCCACCGAAAACATGCCCGTTTCGCTGTCCGACTGAACGACCTCTCGCGGGTCTTCTGAGGCAGGCACCACCCGGAGATGCGGGACATTGACGCCTGCGAAGCTGGACTCTGGCATCGAAAACGCTGGGGGCGCTTCAGAGACCAGCGGGACAATTCTCAACACCCCACCGCTTCGTGGGTCGCGGGCGGTCGCCGAACCGTCTTCCGCCGGGGTGCAGACCAGCCGACCCATCGCCCCGAGGTCCATGCCGAGATCGGGGAGCGCCAGGGCCAGCGCTCCGAGCCAGTTTTCGGCATCGACAATCGTCGAACCCGTGCCGAACGTCACCTGCCACTGCTGAGGGGTCGTCATGCGTAGCAGGTATGTTCGGCACCCGCGCTCTGCAAGTGCCGATCGATTAGGATGCGTAGATGCCAGAACCGACCACGGCGTATTCGGACCGCTTCGACGCTGCGGTCGCGCTCGCCGTCAACGACTTTCGGAGTACCTTTCGAAAAGGCACCTCCGTGGCCTACATCACCCATCTTTTCGCCGTCACGAGCCTCGTCGGCGAGTACGGCGGCGACGAGGATCAACTGATCGCGGCCGTGCTCCACGACTGGCTGGAGGACATCTCCGGGGCGGACCCGGAAGTCCTGGAAGCACGATTCGGGCCGAGGGTAAGGCGTTTGGTGGGGGGGCTGAGCGACTCCGTGGGACACCCAAAGCCGCCGTGGCGCGCACGGAAGGAAGCCTACCTGGCGCACCTGCGCCTGGCACCCCCCGAACTAAAACTTATATCTGCCGCAGATAAACTCCACAACGCCCAGTCCATACGGCGCGACCTCGCCACCGTCGGCGGCAGCCTTTGGAGCCGTTTCACGGCCGGCCGCGAGGGCACGCTGTGGTACTACGACCAGGTGGCCAAAGCCATCAACGAAGACTGGCCTCACCCGCTGGCGCTCCGGCTGACCAGTGAAGTCAACGCCTTGCTTGAAGATGCGTCATGCAGCTTGAGGTAACCGTGTGCCGCACGGGGATGGCAAAGCATGCGCCCGACCTGCAGGCGCGCGCCGAAGGTCGGGGCGCCCGCGTGACCGCTATCGACTGCTTCGACAAATGCGAGACCTGTGAACGCTGCCTGCTCGTGCGCATCGACGGCGCCATGTTGCGCTGCCAAAACCTCGACGAGCTCCTCGAAGCGATCGATGCCCTGGCGACCGCATGAACGGGGACGGCGCGAAGTGGCTACGGATCGGCGCATGCGTCGCCGCATTGGGTGTTGCCGCTGGTGCCTTCGGTGCTCATGCTCTCGACCCCCACCCCCGCATCGAAACCTGGAAAACCGCCGCACAGTACCAGCTCGTGCACGGCATCGCGCTCTGCCTGCCGACGCTTCCGCGGCTCAGTCGCATCCTTCTATTGGCGGGAACGGTGGTTTTTTCAGGCAGTCTCTACCTGCTGGTGGTGCTCGACGAGCCCCGACTGGGCATGGTCACCCCCGTGGGCGGCGCTGCGCTGATCGCGGGCTGGCTATCCGCGTTGCGAGGTAAACAATGATCCTCTCCATTTACGCGGGAGCCCTGGTATTCGGCAGCATCTTTGTCGTTGCGAGTGCTATCGGCTTCGACAAGGACCAAGACTCCGAGCTCTCGGGAGACGATCCCTCCCATGTGGATCCGATCTCCGGCACCCACGACTCCACGGACGCCGCGGCCGATGCCGGTGCCTTTGCCACGACCTTTTTCAGTTTTCGCTTCTGGACGTTTACGCTCGCCAGCTTCGGCCTTTCGGGGACGCTGCTGGATCTGCTGAAGGTGGATGCTTGGCTGAGCTTTCCTGCAAGCCTGGTTTGCGGCTTCAGCATCGGCTTCGGCGTGGCCACGGTTTTCCGCGCCGTCAATCGCAGTAACGCTGGCGCCATCGCCGAACTGAAGACCTTGCTGGGCCGCGAATGCGTGGTTCTCCTTGCTATCGACGCCAAAAAGTCCGGCAAGGTGCGGGTGAGCTTGGATGGGCAGGACCTCGACTTGCTTGCGCACACGTCGGACGCCCGCGGTTTCGAGCGCGGCGAACGTGCTTTCATCGTGAAAATGAAGAACGGCGAGGCGACCATCGCCGCCACCAAAGCCGCACACTGAATGAGGAACCTATAGAAATGCTCACCACCAGCGTCTGTACGTTCGGTTCGCTCGGCCTCGGCCTGCTGCTCTTGATCATCCTCGTCCGCAGCTTCCTCCACATCTGCCGGCCGAACGAAGTCATGATCTTCTCGGGCCGCACCCACGCGACCGCGGATGGCGGCACTCGGGGCTACCGGGTGATCGTGGGCGGTCGCGCCTGGCGGATGCCTTTCATCGAGCGCGTCGACGGAATGGACCTTTCGCTGATGCCGATCGATCTGCATGTAGCAAATGCCTTCTCGAAGGGGGGTATTCCCCTGAACGTTCACTCGATCGCCAACGTGAAGATCAGCTCCGACGCCTCGGTGATGATGAACGCCATCGAGCGCTTTTTGGGTCGAGAACGTGACGAAATCCGACGCGTCGCCAAGGAATCGCTCGAGGGCCATCTGCGGGGAGTTCTCGCCAAGCTGACGCCCGAAGAAGTGAATGAAGATCGCCTGAAGTTTGCCAACACGCTGCTGGATGAGGCCGACGACGACCTGCGCAAGTTGGGCTTGCAACTCGACACTTTGAAGGTGCAGAACGTGTGGGACGAGGTGAAGTACCTCGACAGCATTGGGCGCGAGCGCATCGCAAACGTGCTGATGGTGGCCGACATCGCCGAGTCCACCGCCAAGGCCGAGGCAGAACGCTTCGAAGCCAACGCCCGGAGGGACGCCCAGGTGACCGTGCAGGAGGCCGAAACCCAGATCATCACCCACGAGAACGATCTGCGAAGGATTAAAGCGGATCTTGACGGCAACGCACGCGCCGAGGAAGAACGCACCATCCAGATCGCCGCCCAGGCGCGTGCCGAAGCGGAGCAGGAACTTCAGGAGATTCGAAAGCGCCTTGAGGAGATGAGACTGCAAGCCGATGTGGTCCTGCCAGCCCAGGCCGCCCAACGGGCCGAAGAGCTACATGCCCGCGGAGCGGCGGCTCCCATCATCGAGAACGGCAAGGCCGCTGCCGACGTACTGGGCATGCTCACGGAAACGTGGCTCGCGGCCGGCAAGGACGCGAAGGATGTCTTCCTGATCCAACAGATCGAGGCGGTCATCCAGACGGTCTCCCAGCGCGTCCAGGGCGTGCAGGTCGGTGAGGTGGTGCTGGTCGATTCGGGAGATGGAAAGGCCCTCGCCAACCTGCTGGCGGGCTACCCGGCCGCGGTGGCCCAGGTGCTCAGCGAGATCAAACGCTCCACCGGGGTGGACATCACCGGCGCACTCAACCCGAACCAGAAGGGGGCCTGAACCATGCAATTGATCATCCTTGGCGTCGTTGCGCTGTTCGTCGGCGGCGTCATGCTTTTCCTGGCCGCGCTGGTTTTCCGCAATCTGCTCTACATCTGTGGCCCGAACGAAGTGCTAATTTTCTCGGGCGGCTTCCGCAGCGTGGAAGGGAAAACGCTCGGCTACCGGGTCATCAAGGGCGGAAGTTCCATTCGTCGCCCCCTCCTGGAGCGCGTGGACCGGATGGATCTCACCAACATGATCATCGAGGTGAGCATCCAAAACGCCTACAGCAAGGGGGGAATTCCGCTGAACATTCAGGGCGTCGCGAACGTGAAGGTCGCCGGGCACGAACCCGTGCTGAACAACGCAATCGAACGCTTCCTCGGGTGGGAACGGGAACGGATCATGCAAGTGGCGAAGGACACGCTGGAGGGAAACCTCCGTGGCGTCCTGAGCCAACTCACCCCCGAACAGGTCAACGAAGACAAGATCACGTTCGCCGAAAAGCTGCTTGAAGAGGCCGAACACGACCTGACCAAGTTGGGCCTGGTGCTCGATACGCTGAAAGTCCAAAACGTATCGGACGACAAGGGATATCTGAAGTCGATCGGGCGAAAGCAATCGGCCGATCTCGTGACACGCAGCAAGATCGCGGAGGCGACGTCGCGGACCAACGCGATCCAGCGGGAAGCGGAAAACCGACGGAACGCACGTCTGACCGCCATCGCCTCTGAGGGCGCGATCGCGGTCGCCGAGAACCAACGGATAATCGCGGACGCGATCACACGTCGCCAGGCGCTGATCGCCGAGGAGACCGGCCGCGTTCGGGCCCTTGTGGCGCGTGCCGAAGCAGAGCTTGGTGTGCAGAAGGCCAGGATGGAGCAGGTGCGTCTGCAACTGGAGGCTGATGTGATCACCCCAGCCGAAGCCAACGTGCAGGCGGAGATGGCAGGCGCGAAGGGCGGGGCGGCAAAGATCATCGAGGATGGCCGCGCCACCACGGCGGTGCTCCAGGCGATGATCAAGACGTGGAAGGCAGGCGGTGAGAGCGCACGTGACATCTTCCTGATGCAGAAGCTGCAGGCACTCCTGACCAACCTTGTCGCCACCATCGGGTCGGTGAAGGTCGATCGGGTCACCATGCTGCCACCCGACCGAGCCCACAGCGCGCGCAACGCGGTGAGCCTTGCGGAGGAGATCAAGGGAGCCACGGGGCTCGACGTGCCACGAATCGTTGAGGGGATGGCCGGCAGGTAATCCCCATGGAAGTCCTTTATGGCAACAAGGAGGGACTGAAGCCCTCGGAAAATCGGGCCCTCCAAGCGCTGTACCAGCGCCGAGTTCCTCCGAATCGCTGGGCCTCGGCCGACCTGCTGCGGCGGATGACCGAGCTGTCCCGCGAGCTGAATCGACAAGTGGGCGTTCTGGTGGACCGCGTCGGCGTGGTGGACAAGGTGATCATTGGCGACGCTCACCAACTGTTCATCCCGGATCTGGGTCGGGAAAGAGCGGGAGCGGGGCGCTTTCGCGGCGTTCGACTTCTCCATACCCACCTGCGGGGAGAGTCGCTGAGCAAGGAGGACCTCACCGACCTGGCCCTGTTGCGGCTCGATGGCGTCGTGGTGGTGCAGGCGAAGGGGGATGGACTCCCCGGTGCCGCCGAGTACGCCCACCTGGCCCCCCCTGGCACAGGAGAAGGCCACTGCGTCCAGTCGGTGGACATCCACACCTGGGAAGATGATTTCACCTCATTCATCCTCGACCTAGAGGCCCGCTTCAAGCCGAAATCCAGAAGCGTAGACGCGCGTCATTCTGCCGTGATCGTATCGGTGACCGCGGGGCCACCCCACCTCGCCAGGCGTTCGTTGGAAGAGCTGGCGCGGCTGACCGAAACCACCGGCCTACGCGTCGTGGACCGCGTGCTCCAGGCCCGGCGAACGCTGGACGGACGCACGCTGATCGGAACCGGCAAGCTGAAGGAGCTGGTGATGCGCTGCATGCATCTGGGGGCCGAGCACCTGATCTTCGACCAGGAGTTGTCCCCCTCTCAGCTGCGCAACATCGCAACCGAAACGGACTTGCGCGTTCTGGACCGCACGCAGCTGATCCTGGACATCTTCGCCCAGCGCGCCACCACAAGTGAGGGTAAACTACAGGTAGAACTTGCACAGCTTCGCTATCGCCGCCCACGGCTCGCCCTGATGCCGACGGCCATGTCGCGCCTTAGCGGCGGCATCGGAGGGCGCGGACCAGGAGAGACAAAGCTCGAGATCAACCGACGCCGCGCCGACGAACGTGAGCATCGTGTGGAGAAGCAGCTCGAGGCAATCACCGCCCAGCGCGGCTTACGACGGTCACGGCGAAAGCGGGTCGGACTCCCACTCGTCGCCATCGTCGGGTACACCAACGCCGGAAAGAGCACGCTGTTGAACTACATGACCAACGCCACCGTAGATGCGGAAGACAAGCTATTCGCCACGTTGGACCCAACGAGTCGCCGCCTTCGGTTCCCCAAGGAAAGGGAGATCGTACTGACCGACACGGTGGGCTTCATCCGCAGCCTCCCCAAGGACCTGCTGCACGCGTTCCGGAGCACGCTGGACGAGTCGGTCGAGGCCGACCTGCTGCTTGTCGTGGTCAACGCCGCCGATGACGAAGCCGCGCTGCACCGGGCGACCGTGGAAAGCACCCTCGCCCAGCTGGGTGCAGCTGATGTGCCTCGGCTGCTGGTGCTGAACCAAGCCGACGTAGCGGACCGGGGAACGCTGGCCACGTTGTCACGAGAGTGGGGCGCCATCTGCGTGAGCGCGGTGTCGGGCGAAGGCATGGACACCCTCCTCGAACAACTGGAGGTAGCGGTTTTCCGCAGTCGCTCGGCGACCGAAGCCGCCGCGCTGCGAACGAAGGCCAGCCGCGACTCGGATTCGTGAGAGAATTCGCTTTTCCTTACATCGCATTCGCGTTAGCCAGCGGCCAGGCCATTGCGAGCATTTTCGCTTGCCGCCCACCGCCGCTCTGATACACTTGATCCGCCGCATCCCGCGGCAATGGAGGACACCAACATGACTCTCACGATCCTTTCTTCGCTCTTCGCGTTGACAGGCTGCCCCGCGGGCAAGACCTGTGACACCGGTGACAGCGGCACCTGCGATTCCGGCTCGGCCGTCGCCGGGGACACCGACACCGACACCGACACGGACGCCGACCTCACGTTGAACGTGGCGTGGGATGAAAACGGCGCCTCGCTCAGCATCTCCAATGGCACGGGCTCGTACCTGTTCGGCATCGCGCAGGAGAGCACCAACGGCTGGCTCGGCGAAGACGGCATCGCCGGCGTCACCCACGCCTACGGCGACCAGAGCGGGGATTGGGACATCAACCACGACGTCATGTCCGACGGCAGCCGGCTGACCACGGTGTTCGCACCGGGCGACGTCGACAAGAACTCGACCACGCTGTTCACCGACACCATGGCCGAAGCCAACCATCTCGCCTACATGTTGAACGACGGCACCAGCTGCTGGACCCTCAACGACGCGGATGGCTACTACCCCGAATACCTCGATCCCGATTGCGGCTAATCCGTTGAGTCCGTAAACGACGCGAGGCTCGCCTAAGGCTCGCCTCGCGTCGTTTCGCGTTTTGAGGTAGAATCAGCGATGCGCGTCCTTCCCTTCCTGTTTCTCGCGGGCTGCCAGCTCCTCGGCGATGCCCTTCCAAACACCTCCGAAACCGAAACCGACGGTCCGGAAGACAACGTTCTCGATTCCGGGGAGGATTCGGGTCGTGATTCCGAAGGCGACTCCGGGGACGACGCCGAAGATGAACCGGATGGCGAGGTCAGCTTCATCGCCAACTGGAGTGCCGACGGCGTCTACCTTAGCATTGAAAACGGCTCTAGAACCTATCTTTTTGGTATGGCCGAGGAAGTAGCGGATGGCTGGTTTGGGGAGGATGGGCTGGCCGGCGCGGTCGGCGGCGCCTCGGGCGACTACGACATCAACCACGACGACGTGGGCTCGGCCGGCATCACGCTAGACTCGGTCCCGTCGGCGGGGGAAGTCGTCGCCAATCGCTCCACATTGCTGAGCCCTACCATCGCCGCTGCTGGACACCTGGCGTACGTCCTGTTCGACAACACCACAGGTCGATGCTGGGAACAGAACGACGACCCAGTCCTGGACCATTACCCCTGCGACTAGGGTTCTTGCTGACCCTTTCCGCCTGCCCAAGCCCGGCGCCAGACACCGGCGTGCGCGACCCCGAAGCGACCGATGCGTCCATCACGAGCCTGAGCATCGCCTGTGATGGCGGCACGGGCGTCTGGACGATTGACGCTGAAACAGACGCCTGGAGCGGCGGAGGCCGGCTCACGTTGAGCGCAGATGGCGCGTATGTGGAGGTCCACCCCATCCGGAGCGTCGACGCCGCACTCGACGGTTCCAGTGACCACCTTCACGCAGAACTCTCGGTGGTAGGCGACTTTCGCGACGTAAGCGTGGGAGGCAGCACCTGGTTCAACTGCGGAACTCCAGACCTGCAGGGATTGTTCATCGTGAACTCGCGCGACGGCGAGCGGGTCACGGATTGCCGACGCTTCGGCGTGGACACGGCGCGGTGGGCAACGTGGGACCTCGGCTCATGCCCCTCAGAGATCGAGCTCGAGGGCAGCTAAAGCAGCGATGGCTATTTCAGCTGCGGCTCAGCTGATCCGCCAACCTGAGCGCGGCCTGCATGCTGTCGCTGCGCGCAAGTCCGGTGCCCACCAGCGCGTCGGCCGTGCCGTGGTCCACGCTGGTGCGAACAATGGGCAGTCCCATCGTCCAGTTCACGGTGCTGCCGAAATCCAGCCTCTTCAAGGGTGCGAGCCCCTGATCATGGTACATCGCGAGCACAAGATCGCTCGACTCCGGATGCATGAAGGCCTCCTCGGCGCTCACCGGACCGAAAGCGTTGATTCCTGCGGCCTGGGCATCGGCGATGGCGGGCGCGATGTCCGTGATCTCTTCCCGACCGAGCAGGCCGGCCTCGCCAGCGTGGGGATTCAGCCCGCAAACGGCGATGCGAGGTGAGGCCAGACCAAGTTGGTCGCGCAACGCCCGATCCACGATTCTCAGGGTCTCAAACACCCGAACCCGGGTGATCAGTTCGGGCACCGCTCGGAGCGGATGATGCACCGTGACCAGTGCCACCCGCACCGACCCGCCGACGAACGCCATGACCGGCGTTGAGCCGCGACACAGGGCGCCGATGAAATCCGTGTGTCCGTGGTAGGCAAAACCGGCCGCTGCCAAGCGTGCCTTGTGGATGGGCCCCGTGCACAGGGCGCGGGCACGGCCCTGCTGGCAAGCCTGCACCGACCACCGCACGGAAACGACTTCCACGGGCTCCCCGGCATCAGGAGGGGTCAGCAAGTCGACGCCTGGGCGGGTCTTTAGCCCCGCGGCAGCCATGGCGGCGCGATCGCCCACAACCACCACCGGGCCCACATCAAGCACGGCGAGCGCCGCTGCGGTCACCTCGTAGCCGATACCTCTCGGGCAACCCGGCGTAACGAGGATCGGCAACACTTCACGGCTCCGCAGGGGTCCCCGTAGAACCGGGCTCCGCTGAGGGCTCCGCGCCATGTGGCCCGCGTCCCTCCCCGCCCGGCAAAAGCACCCTGACGATGGCGGCGCGGCGGGCCTGTTCGTACCAACGCTTCTGTTCTTCCTGCATGCGCGCCTGGAAAATGCCCTCGGTAAGCTTTTCCCGAACGGCTTCGAGGCCTGTGTCGACCTTGGCGCGGTTGGTGACGCGGAAAACGAAAACTGCGGTCGGAAGTTCGACCACGAAAGGCACGTTCACCTGTGCGGCGAAGACCGGCGTATCCAGGGCGGGAACCAGTTGCCCACGTTGAAAGTCGCCCATTTCGCCACCGGACGCCTTGGTCGGGCCCTCGTCGTAGGCCGCGGACACCTCCGCGAAGGCGGCACCTGCCGTAAGGCGAGCGACAGCCTCGCGGGCGCGGCCACGAACCGCTTCCACGGCAACCGGCTCGCCACCCGCGGGAATGCCGATCATGATTCCCTGCAGCGTGGCGATTTCGCCCCCCAGGGAACCCCCGGAGCGCATGTAGGCATCCCGCAGTTCGTCGTCCGTGATGGTCACGCGAGGCTGCAATACGGAGCGTTGGAACTTCATCTCGCGGAGCTGTTCCTTCTGCTCGGTGCGGAAGGTTTCCCAGTCCATGCCCTGCTGTTCCACCGCCACCCGCACCTGATCCCGATCCATGCCATTCCGGCGGGACACCTCATCGATCGCCTTGTCGAGTTCGACCTCGGTAACGTCAAGGCGCAGGGTGGAGATCTGCTGTTCCACCAGCTTGCGTTCGATGAGCCGTTCCAGGACCGCGTGCTCCGCAGACCGGCGCAACTCCTCCCCGCTCTGGGTCACCGCCTCCTCGACGTAGTCAGCCCCCAACTCGTATACTTCCGAGAGGGTGACCACTTCGTCATTCACGACGGCCGCCACGCGATCCGTGACGCGGCCAAGATCGCCGGCAAGCACTCCACCCGGGGCGGCCAGGGCCCCCGCCAGGATGAAAACTCGCAATCGATCAAACAGACTAGTGCTCTGCGGGGGGGGGCGGAGCTTCCGCTGCCGCGGGAACTGCGGGCGGGGCGCCCGTGGGACCGTCGAGACCGGCGGGGATCCGGCCTGACGGCCCGACGCCCTCTTCGCCTTCTGCCCCTTCCTCGCCGCCACCGCCCAGAAGCGGCATGCCGGGCATCCCACCCGGACGGCGCGAAGACTTCACTTCCAACGCGGCGATCTTGGCATCCTCCACCTGGACGGTCGCCCCGGTGCGGACGGTCGCGATGTAGGAGTCGTAGAGCTCCTTCATCTTGTCGTTCTTCACTTTGCGGAGCACGGAGCCCTTCATCTGCTGGAAGGTGCGTTCCACTTCTTCGCGGCGCGTGGCAGCCTGCACGATGTTGTAGCCATCCCCTGTCTTGAAGACTTCAGACGTGGCACCCGATTCAAGGGCGAACGCCTTCTCCACAATCGCCTGGTCCAGGCCCGGCTTGCCGTCCTTGGAGACCATGCCCATGTCGCCGCCACGGCGCTTGTAGTTGTCTTCCGAGAACTTGGCAGCGACATCCTTGAACGATTCCGGCTTCGCGACCACTTCCAGGCGCAGCTTCTCGGCTTCGGCCTTGGCGGCCTCGTCGGGACGAGCCTCGGTCACCTTGATGAGGATGCGACGGATCTGCACCTTGGCGGGCACGATGAACTCGGCCTTGTGGTCGTCGTAGTACTTCTGAAGCAACTCATCGTTGAAATCGCTGTTCTTGACGGTGCTGTAGACTTCGTCGCGCAGCAGGGAGTTCACCATCACCTTCTGCACCTTGGGGTCCTTGTCGAGCCCCTTGGTCAGGGCAGCCGCGTACAGCAGCTTCTCTTCGATTAGGCCATCCAGAACTTCGCGCTTCTCGTCTGCCGAAAGCGCGTCCCCGCTCGCGGGTGCCTTGCGCTCGGCTGCGGCGAGGAATTCCTTACTTCCTACCTTCACACCGTTCACGGTCGCGAGCACCTCGCCCACATCATCGGCGGCGACTACAGCGTCCTTGCCGGCGGCTGGCTCACCACCATCACAAGCCACAAAGCCGATCGCGCCGACAGTAAGGGAGAGCAGGACCAGAATCGAACGGAAATACGGGAACATCAGTCCTCCAGTGTGAGCAGGCCGCCCCGCTAACCCAGACCGCGGCCCCCGCAACGCAGAAGCGCGTGGGCCCCGACCATTCGTGACCCCGCAACTCGACCAGCGCGCTACGCTGCCCGCCATGCGTGGGCTTGCTTGGACCCGGACGCTTCGCGGACGGGTGCTCGGTGCCGTGGCCGTGGGCGGCCTGTGTCAGCTTGGCGCGCTTGCCTTCGAGGTCGCCCAGTTTCGTCGGATCGGCGATTCCGTAGACACGGTGAACGACGCTTGGCTGCCGCTGGCACGGCTGACTGCGCGCATGGAGGGGTTCATCGAGCGGCCTCGCTCCCCGGAATCTCACCTGGACGACCTCGTCAACGACGCGCGCGCCGCGGTAGCGAAGGGTCTCCAACTGGCGGGCGACGAGGAGGAAGCTGCCAACCTGCGCGCCGCTGAGACCCAAATCGGCGACATCGTGCGCGCGGCTGCCGCCCCAGTGGGCGACGACGAATCGGGACGGCGCACGCTTCGAGAGGAGGTGCTCCAGCTGGGTGCGCTGGCGGAAGGTCGCGTCAGCGCGCTTAGCCAGCGAACGGCCCACGCGCAGCAGGAGGCTGTGCGTGTTTCCCTGTTCCTCGCAGCATTTTCGGTGCCGCTTGGTGCCCTGCTGCTCTGGCTCGCAGGCACGGCCCTTCGCCCCGTACGCACCCTTACCGAGCAGGTGCGGCGTCTGGAGGCCGGCGAGCGCCCCGGCGCGGTCGACGTGGGCGGCGACGACGAAATTGGGAGCCTGGCACGCGCCTTTGAGGCCATGGTGCGCGCGGTGGACGAACGCGACCGAAACCTTCACGCGGTCACGCTGCAGCTTCGCCGCGTGTTGGACAGCCTTGTTCCGGCTGTCGCGGTTGTCGAGGGAGGCCAGGTGCTTGTGGCAAACCCCGCCGCCGACACCCTCTGGGCGCTGCGCGAGGGCAGCCCGCTGCCGGCTACGCTTGCCAGTCTGTCGGAAGGACGCCATGAGCGGCTTCATGCAGGGCGAACAGAGGACATCCTGGTTGCGCCCTTCGGGGGAAACGGTCGCATTCTGGTCGGTGAGGATGTCACAGAGCGCCTTCGCGACCGCGACCGACTGCTCCGCAGCGAGCGCCTCGCGCTGGTGGGACAGCTGCTCGCCCAAGTCACCCACGAGGTACGCAACCCGCTCAACGCGATGAGCCTGCACGCCGAGCTGCTCGCAGACGAACTCGCGGGTTCCGAGCATCAAGCGCTGCTGGGCACGGTAGTCAGCGAGATTCGCCGACTTGAAGCCGTGACCGAACGCTACCTCGACCTTGCGCGCCGACGTCCGGCGGAGCTAGCCCCCGAGGACCCGGTGGCGCTCGCCAGGAGCGTAGTCGCGTTGGAGGTCGAACGGCTGCGCCGCCTCAACGTGGAGGTGTCGGTGGCCGCTTCCGACTGCGGCATCGTCGAAATTGACGGCAACCTGCTCCGGCGGGCGCTTCTAAACCTTGTGAGGAACGCCGCTGAGGCGGGCGCGCACCATGTGGTCGTGAGCGTCTTGCGGGAAGCGGCCGAGTTGGTGCTCACGGTTTCTGATGATGGCCCCGGTCTGGAGGCGGGCACAGAAGCTCGCATCTTCGAGCCTTTCTTCTCGACCAAGGCGCGTGGCACGGGGCTGGGACTCGCCGTGACCCGGCAGGGCATCGAAGACGTGGGCGGCAGCCTGACCGTGAGCAGCCGGCCCCAAGGCGGCACGTGCTTCTCCCTCCGCCTACCGGCGTCACCATTCGTCGCCAGCTTGACGTAGGACTCGCCAGAGTGGCAAGCTTGCGCCATAATGACGCATGCCCACGTTGCTAGTCGTCGACGACGAGGAGCCGAATCGGCTCGCGCTAGAGAGAATCTTCGTGCGAGAAGGCTACGATGTGCGCGTAGCGGCCGACGGGCGGGCCGCGATCGACCACCTTCGAGACGGTGCCGTGGGCGTCGTGCTCACAGACCTGAAGATGCCAGGGATGACCGGTCTTGAGCTGCTGCGGGCCGCGCGACAGATCTCCCCGGAGACGCAGGTCATCGTGGTAACGGCGTACGGCTCGGTGGAAACGGCGGTGGAGGCTATGAAGGAAGGCGCGTACGACTTCGTGACCAAGCCCCTTCGCAAGGACGCCGTGGTTCACTCGGTCCAGAAGGCGCTCGAAAAACACGAGCTGATCCGTGAAAATCTACGGCTGCGGGCGCAAATCGCCCAGGTTGCCCGCACCGAGATGGTCGGGCAGGCAGCGACAATGCGCTCCCTGCTGGAGGAAGCCGGGCAGGTGGCGCCCTCGATGGCCAACGTGCTGATCACGGGTGAAAGCGGCACGGGGAAAGGACTGCTCGCTCGCTGGATCCACGACTTGAGCCCGCGGCGCGAGCGGAGGCTGGTCACGGTGAACTGTGGCGCCATTCCGGAAGCACTGATCGAAAGCGAGCTCTTCGGCTACGAGCCCGGCGCGTTCACAGGGGCCCAGGGGCGGAAGGAAGGGCGGTTCGACCTGGCCGCGGGCGGCACCCTTTTCCTCGACGAGATCACCGAGATGCCGCTCATCGTCCAGGTAAAACTGCTGCGCGTGCTGCAGGATGGGGAATATGAGCGATTGGGGGGCACGCGAACGCTGCGGGCTGATGTGCGCGTGATCGCCGCCACCAATCGGGATCCTTTACGCGCCATCCAGGAAGGAAGGCTGCGTGAGGACCTGTACTACCGCCTGAACGTGATCCCGCTGAACGTGCCGGCGCTACGCGAACGGCGTGAAGATATCGCGCTATTGGCAAGGCACTTTATGGCCGTGCACGCAGCCCGACACGGGCGCCACCTCGCAGGGATCGAAAGCGACGCTCTGGCCGCGCTGGAGCGTCACGGGTGGCCAGGGAACGTACGCGAGCTGGAGAACACGCTGGAGCGGGCGGTGGTGCTCGCACGCGGCGAGACTGTGGCCTTGGCCGACCTGCCCGCGGGCCTGCGCGGTGGTTCCAGTGCGGGCGAAGCGGGCTGGCTCACCTTCACGGTGGGCACGCCGTTAAACGAGGTCGAACGTCGCATGATCGAGGCCACCCTGCGACAGTGCGGGGGTGACCGCAGCTTGGCCGCCAGTCTGCTCGGCATCAGTGCACGGAGCATCTACCGGCGAGAAGCCGATTGGAGAGGCCCGGAAACGTGAACCCGTGCCGAAATTCGCCGATCGGGGTCGCCGCGCAAAACGCGGCGTCCTGGCTTCGGGATTCTCTTGCGTGCGACGGGTTGGGAGGCACCGATGATTGGAAGAGTGGGCGTCAGCGCGGGGTCCGGCCGGTGGTGCCGCACCGTGAACCTACCCTGCGGTCGGAGCCGCCGCGCCCGCATCGGCCCCTGTCATGCCCGTGAGTCGGGCCCGGTAGGTGCCCAAGGCCTTGGCGCGTTCCACGGCCGGCGACCGCAACGCTTGACGCAAGGAATGGATCGCGGCCTTCGCCACGGTTCCCGCCGGGGCGAGGTAGTCGCTCGTCATCACATCCACGACCTTACGATCGATCAGCACCTTCAGCAGCGAATGCGGGAACTTTCCGCTTCGGGCCAGGAAAAGCAAGGTGTTGGTATAGCTGTCGTGACGTTCGAAGAACATACGGTCGTAGATTTCAGCCTTCTCGTCGTTGACCAAGCCATCGCGAGTGGCAAGCGTGTGCAACGACGTGCCCGGATAGTAGATGACCGAGAAAACCTGAAGCCGGTAGGGCTTGGGCAACTCCGTGATCAACCGAAGAGTGTCGAGCTTGTCCTCGATGGTCTCGTAGGCGAGATCGTAGATCAGGTCGTACTGGGGGGGAGCGGTACGATCGGCGTACTTCGTGATGATCTCAGCGCTCTTCAGGATCTTGTCGTTCCCCATCGTCGAGCGCTTGAACATCTTCTGGATGCGCTTGCTGCCGTGCTCGACCCCCATCTGGATGCAGTGCAGCCCGGCATCCACCATGGCCGAATACTTCTCGTCGGTGATGGTGCCAGGACTGCCCAAAAGGTAAAAGGGATCGCCGATCTTCGCCTTGTATTGCGCCGCAAAGTCGAGCAGGTCCGGGAGCGGTCGGCCGAAGAAGCTGTCGTCGCTGAACCAGATGAAGTTGATGAACGGGTAATCCCGTTTGATGGCTTCCAGTTCCCCGATCACATGCGGCGTGCTGCGGTAGCGCACATAGCGCTGACGCTTGTAGAGATCGCGGTAGAAGCTGTTGCCGCAGTAGGTGCAGGCGTGGGGGCAACCGCGGCCGGTCATGGTCTGGTAGCCGGTCTTGCCGAACATGCGGCTGACCGTTCCATTGTGCAGGTAGCGACGGAGGAGATCCTTGGTCACAGGCATCAACTGCCCCTCAAAGAGGATGTGATGGTCCTCCCTTGAGAAGTCGGGAGCTGGGTAGCGGTCCAGTTCCTGTTCCAGGCTGCCCGGCTGATTGCGCACCACCTCGCTCCCTTTGCGCCACACGAGGCTCTTGATGCCGTGCAGCCGCTGGGAATCGCCGTTTGCAAGCTTCGTACACAGGTCCAACATCAAGTCTTCGGCATCGCCGATCGCGACGTAGTCGGCCCACTTCGCGCACTCGTCGGGACGCACGGAGGGGTGGAAGCCGCCCCAAATCACCGGGATGCCCAAGCGTTCCTTAACCGCGCGAGTAATCTGCTTGGAGCTATCGAAGTAATGGGTCATGAGGGTGACGCCGACCAGGTCGGAGCCACGCACCAGCTCCAGCATCTGGTCGATCACTTCTGGCGCGTAGCGATCTTCGGTCATCCGCACATGCACGCTTTCGCCATCGCCGGCGAAGTCGGGCATGCAGATCACCTGCGTCTGAATCCCGTTTGCCCTCAAGTGGGCACTGATGCTGCGCAGGCCGTAGTTCGTGATGTCCGGATACGGGCTGATCAGGGAGACCTTCACGGGGACACCTCGGGGAACACAGCTATAGACAGCATCCCGTCGCCCGTCCACCCCTCCCCGGCGGCGATCGTGCCGCCGGTGAGGCATGTCACCGATGCTAGTTGCCCCAGCCCGGCTTTTCCACGATCTCGAACACCACATCGGCGTCGAGAATCACTTCGCGCCGGAACCGTTCCACGGCCGTGTACTCGGTCTTGCTATTGGGAACGAACACCATCACGGTGCCATCTTCCTGCTTCTCAAACTTGTAGATCAGCATCTCTGAACGCGGCGCCGGCCGACCGACCAGCTTCTTCTTATCGAAGGGTGCCCCCCAGGCCATGAGCACCATTTCCTTGGTCCAACCTTCCTGAACGCCGCCATCGACGATGGCTTGGCGGATGTTCTCGGGGTACTGGTAGAACACGTCGTAGAGCGTGATGGGCGGAATGCGTTCCAGCACGACCGCCTTGAGGTACGCATTCCGCTCCTCCTCCGTCTTCAGCGTCAGGTAGCCCTTCTGGGTTTCTTCGGCCATGAACGGCTTCAGCGCGTAGTAAGCCTCAAACTCCTCGTCGCTGAGGAATTTCACGCGGGCCTTCCACGAGCAGGCGGCCAGTGCGAAGACGAAAAGAAGAGACCAGCGCATGGGAATCCGGGAGGGCAAGGGGAGCTAACCCAAATTCGCCCTCAGGGCATGGGTGCCCACGGGTCGACCCGGCCCAACGCGGATGCGGGAAGCCACGCCCGGCGCCCATCGCCGAGAGCGACCAGCACCCGTTCCGAGGCGACCTCGAGGACCTGAACTTCAGCCCCGAGGTGCAACAAGAACAAGTCGACTCCACCCCCCAGGTCCGACTGCGCGCTTACTTCGTCGATCAAGACTACGGCGGCCGCTGGCAAGCGTCCGTCCATGACGCCGCCCGCTGCCACGAACACGCCGAATCCCACGGCCATCCCCCCGAGGCCAGCGAGCGGCAGGTGAGTCGTACGAGCACGCAGCGCCACGGCGAGCAGCCCCGCCGCCGCCAACGCCGCCCCAATCCATTGGCCCTCATCCCCCGTGAGCGCGGCCTGCCACGGCGCCCACACGGGGTACGGGTCGGCCCCGGAGACATCGTCGCGCCGCGCCCTGCGCGCAAAGTCAAGGTTTGCGGCTGCATCGGGATCACGAGGTGCGAGCGCGAGTGACCGACGCCACGCAAGGATGGACAGACCCAACTTCTGCTGGCGATACAGCACGTTGCCCAGGTCGTAATACACGTCTGCATCGACACCGCCAACGTCGAGCGCCGCCCGATACTGGCGTTCCGCCAAGGCCAGGTCACCCGCCGCAAGCGCCTCGTTTGCCGCCTCGAACTCAGCCTCGCCTTGCGCCAGCGCGCCTGCGACGAAAAACGCGATCATCGCGCCTCCACCCAAGCGCGGACGCAGGCCTCAGGGAGGTCGGCACCACCCCGATAGCGGGCACGGTCGAGCTCGTCGTACAGGAGGCCAGCCTCTTCGCCCAGAGAAGCGACATCCTCGCGCTTGAGCAGGGGCTCGGCTCGCCCGAGACGCCGGGCCGCCTCCTCTCGAAAAATCCTTTCGAGGCCTGCCAAACGCCCATCCGCATCGGCGGGAAGATCGCCGAAGCCATAGGGCCGCTCGGAGGATGGATTCGCGCGGCGCCGAAGCCGCGGCAGGCCCTGTAAACCCAGCAAAAGCGCGCCTGGAACGCACAGGAGCCAAGCCCACATTCCTCGCCAAGGGGGGCGGATCGTCACGTCTGTGCGCACCGGAAGGATGTCGTCGGCGGCGACCGCCACGCCACCCGGTGCGCCCTGGCCACCGCCCTGCAACGCCGCCTTCACCTCATCCCCCGTAACGTCCAAAGCAATAGGGGGAAGCTCCTGTTCAACGTAGGTGCCTGCGTCGGGATCGAACCACGCCGCCCTAAGCGTGGGCAACACGAGGGGGCCTGGCCGCTGCGCGACAATCGCACGCTTGAAAACCGCGGAAGCCGCCAGCTTCCCGTCTACGAGGCGAGTCTCGGAAACGGGCTCGTCGTCGTATACGCGAAATCCATCGCCTTCCCAATTCTGGAGTCGAAAGCCAGATAAAGAACCGGTCCCTGCGAGGACCACCTCGACCGTCACGGTGTCGCCTACCTTCACACTCGCGGCGCTCGACGTAGCGGAGAAGGTGAAGGCGCCCACAAGCCCACTGAAACTGTCCGGCCTGCCTTCAACGGGCAGCGCGCGGACCTCTAGCGGGAGCACATTGCTGAGCGAGCTGTCGTTCTGAAGGTCGGCGAAGCCAGTCAGGTCGTTGAAGAAGGGGTCGTTGCGACCGCGGCGACGCTTCACCGCGAACTGGACGAGCATGCTCCCCCCGGCGACCGTGGCCTTTCCCGCCGACTTCGCACGGTATGGATACCACAATTCCTGGACTTTGATGGTACGCCCCCCCTCTGCGAGCGCGTAGTCGGCGGTCACCGGTTCAACCCCAGGTTCAACCATAAGAAGCGCGTTTTCGGGGGGGCCCCAGCGCGCAGAAACCAGCTGCTTCGCCGTTTGGTACCGTAGGTGGTACACGAGCACTTCGCCAACCCACGCAAGGCCATCGCCAAGGTCGGCGATGCTCTCCTCCATTCCATCCGAAACGCCCTGGGGGACCACATGCAGGCGCGCGGGTGCCGAGGCCACCGGGCCCTCATTCGTGACCACCGACACCGGTCCGAGGGTGTAGTCGCCTGCGCTCAGGGCGCGAACGTTGTAGCGAAAGGTCTGCGTGTGCGTCGTCTCAAAGTTGATCATCATCGCCTGCGTGCTCTGTTGAACGAACTCCACCACCAGCCCCGAAGGCGCCTCGATGGTGGGCGGCCCGCCGCGGATCCGGCCATCGACAAGTTGGAGCGTGAGCCCCACGGTCTGACCCGCCACCACCTCGGAAGCATCCAACTGCAGCGCGAGCTGAGCGGCGGAAGCGAGAGCTATCAGCGCGATCATCACCAGTCCTTCTCCGTATCCCGCCCACCGACCGCCACACGCGGGCGCCCTTCCTTTACGCTCTCGACCAGACGCGACGCTTCCGCTGGGGTCAGCGCTTCGTCGTTCGGCTCGCCGCTCTCCTCCGTGGACGGTCCCTGCGTCTCGTCAGACTCTGGCTGGCCCGCCTGGGGCTCGCCTCCCTCCGGCTTCTCGCCCTCGCCGGAGTCACCCTCCTGCGGATCCTCCTTCTCCTCTGGCGGTTTCTCGCGGAGCTCGATCTCCTTTCGAACCGCGCCGGCGTTCTTGGTCGCGCTCTCGAACTTCTCATCTACCGCTGTGGACGACTCGAACTGACGGAGCGCCTGCTCCAGGCGGCCATCCTTGTACGCCGCGCTGCCCGCGTTGTACTGATGCGACGCACGGTGGTCGACGTCCTGGGCCGCGAGCGAGGTGAAAACCTGCTCGGACTCACGATAGCGGCCCGCACGGTACAGCGCTTCCCCCAAGGCCTGACCCACCTCGACATCCTCCGGGTCCGCGACGCGGGCCTGGCCGAGCGCCTCGATGGCCGCTGGCCACTGCTGCGCTTTCACGGCCGCGAGACCGTCTTCTTTCGTGCCGGCCCACCCTGTTGTGGGCGCAATGCAGACCGCCAGCACCAACGCCACCGCTTTCCCTGCCGCCTGTCGATGCGCCGACGGTCGCAAAGCGGGACGCCGCGCCCGACCGGGGCCCATGCCAAAAGCCGCTCCGACCGCCAGACAGGCCAGCGCGACCCCCAGCGGCCATTGATACTGCTCATGAGGAATCTGCTCGCGGCGAACCTCGCGCTCCACATCCGTTTGGTGCTTGCGAATCTCGCCTTCGTAGATCCCCCTCACGTCTCCATCCCCGGCCACGCTGCGTACGTACACACCGCCCGTACTCAGCGCCAGATGTCGGAGCTGATCCTCGTCGAGCTTGCTCAAAACCAGTCCTCCGCCGCGATCCTTCTTGAACCCGCCTTCCGGGAGCGGGATCGGGGCACCTTCGACTTCGCCGACACCCACGCTGTACACCCGAATGTCCGCCGCACGGACCGCGTCGAGGCTGGTCGCCAACGAAGTCGGGTCGTCATGGAACTCGCCATCGCTCACGACGAGGATCGCCCGTCCGGCTCCGCCTGCGCGAGTGAGCATCCCCGTGGCGACATCCAGACCCCCAGCGAGCGCGGTGCCCTGTGCCGCGATGGTCGACGTGGATGTATCTTGGAGTGCCCAGGCGAAAGTTCCGTAATCCGTGGTCAGCGGCAGACGGAGGTAGCCCCCGTTGGCGACCAGGACGAGCCCGACACTGTCCCCGCGAAGCAAAACCAACAAATCCAGGATCTCACGACGCGCCTGCTCCAATCGTGAGGGCGAGGCGTCGGCAGCGTCCATGGACCGTGAGACATCCAGCACCACGACCAGGTTCACTCCCTTCGCGCGGCGCTGCACCCAATCGAAGCCGAACTGGGGCCTGGCCGCCGCAACGGCCAACGCCAGCGCGGTCACCACCGCCAGCACCGCCTGCACCCCGCGCGACCGAAGCGCACGGGCCGGTACAAGGTCGGCGAGAGCCGAGACCGACAGCAAGGACAGTAGAGTGCTGCTGCGTTTTCGATGCGCCCAGATCACGAGAGCGGCGACCGCCGGAACCCCAGCGAGCAAGGCCAGCAGCTCGGGCCGACCGAAGGTCATGGCAGCCTCCGGAGGGGTCCGGCCGAGAGCAACAATTCCAGGGTCCACAGCACCAGGGCGGGAAGAAGCAACGACCAGTACAGCTCGTCGCGATGAAAATACTCCTTCACCTTGGCCGTGCTCGGTTCAAGCTCGTCGATGCGAGCGTAGACCGCAGCGAGCGAACTGGCGTCCGCAGCGCGGAAATACTCGCCCCCGGTCGTGTTCGCGATCGCCCGAAGCGTCGGTTCATCGACATCTGCCCCCCCCGAAGAGAACATCCCCATGAAGCCGCCTGGCGCGCCCCCGGTTGATCCGACCCCGATGGTGTAGACCCGCACCCCCAGCGCCGCCGCGGCCTGGGCCGCCTGCACCGGGTCGATCTGCCCGGCGTTAGACTTGCCATCCGTCACGAGAATCACCACCTTCGAAGGCGCCACAACCTCCTTGAGCCGCCGAGTGCTCACGGCGATCGCATCCCCCACCGCCGTGGCCGACTTGCCCGCCATCCCAATCTGCAGCTGCCCGATGAAGTCGACAAGCCCGACGTGATCGAGGGTCAAGGGCACCTGCGTGAAGGCCTCCTCACCGAAGACGACCAGCCCGATGCGGTCATTCTTCCTGGCCTCGACAAAGGTCGCCATCACCCTCTTCCCAGCCTCTAATCTTGTCAAAGCGCCACCACCCGAAACCATGTCCGGGGCCTCCATCGAGCCGGAGGTGTCCATAGCCAGTAGGATGTCCACCCCCTCGCTCTCACGCTCGGTTTCGCGAACGACGCGCTGCGGCCGGGCCAGCGCACCCACGACCAGGACCATCACCACGACCTGGAGCACCACGGGCACCCCGCGCAGCCACCGCCGGACGCTGGGCGCCTCGGTCATTTCCCCCACTGCGGAAAAGCGCAGCGCCCAAGGCCGCAGCGAGGCCGCGAAGGGAAGCAGCGCCAGCGGCAACGCCGCGAACCACAGGGGGGACTGCCACTCAAGCACGTCGCACCGGGCGGACAAGGGCATCAAAGTCCCCGTCCAACTTCACGAACAGGTCCGCATGTTCGCTGCGCTCAGCAAACTTCACGAGGTCAGTCGCCATCAGCAAGCGCCGGGCTGCGTCGAGCTCCAACGCCGTGAAGCTCCCCGCGAG
>CAMBIK010000034.1 GCA_945867435.1 Klebsiella pneumoniae | reverse complement strand
GCCATCCAGGAAGCTGCGCACCACGCGCAGCTCGCGGGCGGCCATCAGGGTGAGATCCACCCCTTCCGGACTGGGGGCCGGAACGTAGCCGTGAAACAGGTCAAGCAGCCGTTCGGCCCAGCTGGGCGGGTAGTCGGGGTGCCAGATTCGCAAGCGCTGAGCCACGGGTTGCAGCATAGCTGACATTCCGGCTGTCGCGTCTAGAGTGGCCTGGCAAGGGTGTACAAGGAAGCGTCGGGAATGGCGCCCTGCGCCCCGTCTGCCCCGCCGACGATGATTACGCCCATCTCGGAATCGCTAAGGGCCAAGGGGTGCTCTGCCCGTGAGGGCAGTCCTGCGACATCGTCCCCTTCGTCACACGGCTGCACCTGAACGGAGGTGTCGCTTGCCACATCGTAGATTTCGACGCACGAGAGCGCAGTCTCGCCGAGGTCGAACGGCGACCACGTTGTGGTGCCTCCTGCGATCAACACATGGGTGTTGTCGAGCAGGGTGGCCGTGTGTCCGGCGCGCGCCACGTTCAGCTTGCCCACGTCTTGCCATGTGTCGGAGCTGGACCGGTACCGCCACACGGTGTCTCCCGCAGAGGCGCTCGCGCCCTGCGCAAAGGTTCCATCCCCGCTTGCGCCGCCGAAAACGGCGACGTCGCCGTCCGGCAGACCGATGGCCGCCATGCCCGCCATCCGCCTTGGGCCCGCGATCTCGGTCACATCTCCACGCAGGCTCACGATGAGTGAGGCGTCGTTCAGGCGCCACGAGTTCTCGCCGTCGTCGAGGGTGGTCATGCCACCGAAGACCAGGGTTCCGCGTTCGCCGAGGTCGGCCATGGCGATGCCAATCGCACTCCCGTCTTCGATGCCGGAGATTGAGGTGAACGCGCGTTTCGAAGGATCGTACAGCTCTCCATCCGGCATGGGGGAGTAGAACCCGCGGTCGGTGGAGGCGCCGGTTCCCCCCCACACCAGGACCCCGCCCTGTTGGTTGGCCAACGCGACGTGCCCTGCTCGCGGCCGCGCCAAGGAGTCACGGTCGGCAAGGGGTTCTTCGAACGTGAGGGTTTCAGGATCGAAGAGCCGAGCTTCCGGGGTGAGCGTCGTGGCGTCGGAATAGGGGAACGACGGGCCTCCCCCCACCATCAGGTACTTGCCGGCATCTCCGGCGGTCAGGCGCGTGAGGGTAAAGCTGCGTCGCTTGGTCTGGGTGTCGCCCTGGGCGTCGATGTACTCGGGCATCGTGCCCGACTCCTCGAACGCCAACCCTTCGGAAGGTGCGCCAAGGTCCAGAAACCACACGGTGTCTGTTGTCTTGTCTGGGCTGCCGCCGCTTCGATTCCCCGCGCCCCCCATGACGACGAATCGCCCATCGCCCATCGCCGCGCCAGCACCGTCGAAGTCGCCTTCGGGGAGCCCGCCGAGCTGGCCGATGGTCTCCGGAGAGGAGATAAAAATGGTGGCGTTGATCTGGCCGTTTACTGCTGTCACCGGTGCCGACCGCCCCCACGCCACGAGATCCTCGCCGGCGTACCCCTCGACGATGATGCGCGTGCCATCGAGCGCGGGGAGGCCTTCTGCCAAGGCGCTGTCGCCGGATTCGGGCGCGGCCAACGTGACGCGGAGCGGATCGCCGACCCCGGTGTCGAGCAGCAAGTCGATGCGAGTGACGCCTTCGAAAGGGTTGCCGTCTAGCGGCACCAGAGGCGTGAGGGTGAGCGCATAGTCCGCCACTCCCGCCGAATCTTCAAAAATGGGGTCTTGGAGACCGCAGGCGCTTAGCAGCAGCACGGCGTTGAGGTACATCGGGCGAAGCGTAGCATGGTCCGATAGGGGGAGGATGGAAGGAATCGCCCAGCATGCTGCGCTCCACCCTGCTGGCTGCCAACCCTCACGCCTTTACGGGTACGGCTGAGGGTGATCAACGGCTTTCTTCGGCGTCTCTTGTGCTCGCGTTGGCTGTGCGCGGCCCGATTTGCACCGTCCACCAGGTGCATGGGAGCCGGGTGGTATCGGTGGAAAGCGCAGAGTCTGTCCAGGGCGAGTCGGCGGACGCGCTCGTTTCGACCCGGCCGGGGCTGATGATCGCGGTGCGGGTCGCCGACTGCGTGCCTGTCTTGCTCGCGGGTCCGGGAGTGGTGGCGGCGATTCACGCGGGCTGGCGGGGCACGGCCTCGGATGTCGTGCGCCGGGGCGTGGAGTCCGCTGTGGAAGCGTCTGGATGCTCGGTGGAGAGTCTGCGCGCGGCGGTCGGCCCGTCGATTCGGGGTTGTTGCTACGAGGTCGGTGACGAGGTGATCGAGGGTGTGGCGGCGGTCGCTCCGGGGCGGCGTTGGTTGGCCGGAAGGCATGTGGACCTTGCGGAGGCCAATCGGGCCATTCTCGAGGCGCTCGGCGTTCGCGTGGAGGTCGTGGGGGGCTGCACGCGCTGCGGTGGGGCCTGGTATTCCCATCGGCGAGGGGATGCCGAGCGCCAGCTTGGGGTGATCGGTGTGCCGGTTCGTGTTGGTGAAAGTACATGATCGGAGCCGTGTTCATCCTCAGTTGCGCCGACCCCCAGTTCGCGCCGCTCAAGCAGGCGCTGCTCGATTTTGAGCGCGGCCAGGAGGAAATGGCTGCGGGTCAACCGGCGCAGGCCGCCGAGTCCTTCGTGCGGGCACGCGCCGGCGACATTCAAAGTCCGGTGCTGGCACTGTGGGAGGCGAGGGCGAGGGCGGCCGCGGGAGATGTGGAGGGAGCCGAGCGCCTGGCAACCGAGGTTCTGCGCTCTCAACCGGACGCGGGCTTGGCCTCGTACAACCGCGCCGCCTGGCGGGTGCGCCTCGGTCGGACCGAAGGCGCCGCCGAAGACCTTGCTCGGGCCATCGCGATCGGCTTTCGCTCACCCTACGAGGCGGCGATCGACCCGGACTTCGCCCCCGTTCTCGGCACCGCCCCCTTCGCGGCCGTACTGCCGCCGACTCCGGTAGTCGCCCGGGCGACCGGACCCGATGGAAGTGTGTTTTTGGGCAGCGCCGTACTCGTTTCCGTCGCGTTGCTGAGCGCGCCGGAAGGGGTGGTTGAGCTGTGGCGAACCGGCCCTTCGCCGGGATGTGTGGTGCTCGACCGGATCGTGGAGGACCAGGTGTCCAAGGCTGGTGTGCTTGCACGAAGGATCGACCTGCACTTTCGTGCCACTGGCGCCTGCACCACCGAGCTGACTCTGGAGGCGCGGATGACCCAACCCGTTCTCGCGCGGGTGTCGGCGGGCGTCGTTCGGATCGACGTGGCGGCTCCGTCGTCGTTTGCCCAGGCGGCCCCCGACGTTCTGGCGGAACAGTTTCCACTCCCAGGAAGTCTGGCCGCCGAGGATGCCGCGTGGGGAGCGGGCCGCGTGGGGAGCCTCGTGTGGGCGATGGGTCGTGCGGATGTCGCGCCTACGTTCAACGGCGCGGTCCCGCCGATCCGCCTGGAGCTGCGGGTCCAAGGGAGCACCCGGGCCGCGGGGGGGGCTTGGCCGGTGCAGGGGGGCGGCGAGGTCGCGGCGGGCGAGTGGAGAACCAGGGTGGCCTCCGAGTGAGCCCTGCCTATTGACGCTGCTTCTTCCTTGCCTTCTTGGACTCCTTGGCCTTTTTCCGGCGCGCATCGCGCTCCGCGGCGGTCATCGGGATCGCGCGTTGCTCAGGGGGTGGCTGCATCCCCGGCAGACTGACCCCCGCTTGCTGCGCGTACTGCGCCATCCGCTTTTGCAGCGCCCGTGGATTGAGCGCCCCGCTCATCAGCCCCGTCATCGAGCCCATCTCCTTCATCATTCCGCGCGTCATCTTGAAGCGCTCGTGCAGGTCGCGCACCTCCTTCACGGGCCGGCCGGACCCGCGGGCCACGCGGTTGAAACGCGACTCGTTCAGGCAGTCGGGGTTCCTGCGCTCCTGGCCCGTCATCGACTGAATGATAGCCTCAACCTTGACTAGCTCCCTGTCGTCCAGCGCCCCCGCCGGCACCTGCTGCATCATCTCGTCCATGAACGGGAGCTTGCTCATCACGTCTTTCAGCGACCCCATCGACTTGATGGTGCGGAGCTGGGTCTGGAAGTCGTCGTAAGTGAAGTTGCCGCGGAGCATCTTCTCCGCGTCCTTCTCGGCCTGTTCCTTGTCGACGACCTTCTCAAAGTCGCTCATCAAGCCGACAACGTCGCCGAAGCCGAGAATCCGGCTGGCCAGCCCTTGCGGGCGGAACGGCTCCAGCTTGTCGAGCCCCTCGCCCATCCCGAGGAACTTGATCGGTTTCCCCGTGACAGCCTTGATCGAAACGGCTGCGCCCCCTCGGGCATCGCCATCCAGTTTAGTCAGGACGAACCCTGTGAAGGCGAGGCGACGGTCGAACTCGGCGGCCGTCTTCACCGCATCCTGGCCGATCATCGCATCGCAAACGAAGAGAATGTTCTTCGGCTGAGTCTGCGCCTTGATCGCGTCGAGCTCCGCCATGAGCGTCTCATCCATCGCGAGCCGGCCGGCAGTGTCGAAGATAACGACATCGCGCCCTACGTTGCGGGCCTGGGTGACAGCGGTGACGCACAACTGGACAGGGTTCATTCCCTTGATCGAGAAGACCGGGACGTTGAGCTTGCGCCCCAGCGTCGTGAGTTGATCTACCGCTGCCGGCCGGTACACGTCGGCGGCCACGAGCATCGGCTTGCGGCCTTCCGACATCAGGCGTCGCGCCAGCTTGCCGGCCGTGGTCGTTTTTCCAGAGCCTTGAAGGCCGACCATCATGATCAGCGCAGGTCGACCGTCGAGGTCCAGCGAGGCGTCGGCCGGGCCCATCAGGTTCTCAAGTTCGTCGTAGCAGGCCTTGATGAAGTGGTCGGCCGGCGTGGCCTGCAAGGGCTGATTCTTCACTTTGAGGGTAACGACGCGCCCCAGGGTTCGTTCCTTGACCTTCGCCAGGAAATCCTTGGCGACATCCACGCTGACATCGGCCTCGAGGAGGGACATGCGCACGTCGCGAAGGGCCTCGGAAACCGATTCCTCGGAGAGCTCGGTTTTCCCTTGAAGGCCAAGTCGGGCGTTACGAAAGCCGCGTGAGAGAGTGTCGAACATGCGGCCCGGGCTAACCGCTCACGCATGCGTTGGGGCACGGAACGGTGAGGCTTCCCACCATCCGCTCTCCCGCGGGCTGGTTACCCACCTGCCATGATGGACGAACCCGGATTCCGCCTGCTAGTCGCTGCCAAGATCAAGGACCTTGCGAGACAGATCGACACGTTCGACACCGACGCGTTCGATTGGAAGCTCACCGAGGGGGTGCTGTCTGTTGAGTTCGAAGAGGGTGGCGTCTTCGTTTTGAGTCAGCAGGTTCCGGTGCGTGAGCTTTGGCTCTCCGCATTTTCGCGCGCCTGGCACTTCCGATGCGTCGATGGCCGGTGGGTCGAGCGAGACAGTGCCGTGCCCTTGGAACAGGTGCTGACAGAGCTGTTCACGCGCAAGCTTGGTTTTGAAGCGACGATTTGATCAGGAGCGCCCCGTGCTCCCGAATCCCCCTCCTCCCCGCCCGCCGCCCGCTTGCGGGAGGCGCGCCACGCGGGCGAGCTCGACCCACGGCAACTGAGCAAACACCACCTGAGCGATCCGCTCGCCCCGCTCGACCACAAAGGGCTCCTCCCCGTGGTTCACCAGGGGAACGAGGATCTCCCCGCGATAATCGCTGTCGATGGTGCCTGGGCTGTTGATCAGCGTAATGCCGTGTTTCAGCGCGAGCCCCGACCGCGGGCGCACCTGCCCTTCCCAGCCCACGGGGATGGCGAGCGCGACCCCGGTGGGCACCAGCGCGCGTTTGCCGGGCGTGATCGTGACGGGCTCGACGATCGCAGCGCGCAGATCGAACCCCGCGGACCCTGCCGTGGCGCGGGCTGGCAGCTCCAGCCCCTCGCCATGGGGGAATACGATGAGGGGGATGACTTCCATCCGAGCCCCTTAGCGCGTGCGGAGTCGGCGGTGCCGACCGACCGGCCTAATCCTCCAGCGCTTCCTTACGCGAAAGCCGGATCTTACCGGAGCGGTCGATGTCGATCACGCGCACAAGCACTTCGTCGCCTTCGCTCACCACATCGGTGACGTTGTTGACGCGTTCCTTGGCGAGGTGGCTGATGTGCACAAGGCCATCGGTTCCCGGGAAAATCTCGACGAAGGCGCCGAAGTCTACGATGCGCTTCACCACGCCGACGTACAGCTTGCCGATTTCGGCTTCGGCCGTGATCTCGCGGAGCATCGCGATGGCGGCGGCGGACTTCGCCGGATCGCTGCTTGCGACATCGATCTTGCCGTCGTCGTGGACGGTGATGCGGCAGCCGGTCTTGTCCTGCAGGCCACGGATCACCTTGCCACCGGGCCCGATCACGTCCTTGATCTTCTCGGTCTTGATCTGGATGGTGGTGATGCGGGGAGCCCACACCGAGAGGTCGTCACGGTGGGTGGAGAGGGTCTTTGCCATCTCGGCCAAGATGTGGAGCCGACCCTCGCGGGCCTGCATCAGCGCCTTGGTCATGATGTCGCGGCTGACGCCGGAGATCTTGGTGTCCATCTGGAACGCCGTGATGCCGCCCGCGGTGCCGGTCACCTTGAAGTCCATGTCGCCGAGGTGATCTTCATCGCCCAGGATGTCGGAGAGGACCGCGAATTCGTCGCCTTCCTTGATGAGTCCCATCGCGATGCCTGCGACGGGGGCCTTCAATGGCACGCCGGCGTCCAGCAGGGCGAGGGTGCCCGCGCACACGGTGCCCATCGAGGACGACCCGTTGCTTTCGAGCACGTCGGCACTGCAACGGATGACGTAGGGGAACGTTTCGGTGGTCGGCAGCACCATCTGGATCGCCCGGTGGGCGAGGGCGCCGTGGCCGATCTCGCGGCGTTTGGGGCCGCGCATCGGGGAGGCTTCGCCGGTACAGAACGGCGGAAAGTTGTACTGGAGCATCCAGCGGCGGAACATCGTCGTGGTCCCGGCGTAGTCGATGCGCTGGGCATCGTCTTCAACGCCGAGCGCGACGGTCGCGAAAACCTGGGTTTCGCCACGGGTGAACACGGCAGAGCCGTGCGCCCGGGTGGAGGTGCCGACTTCCGTCCAGATGGCGCGGATTTCGTCGGTGGCGCGCCCGTCGATGCGGACACCATCCTGGATCACCTGTGTGCGCATGGCGATCTTCGCGAGCTTGTCCACCGTGTCGTTCGCGGTGGCGGTTGCTGCCGCTGCGGCGGTCGCGTCTTCGATGCCGGCAGAAGCGGCGGCGACCGCGAGCACCTTGGCTGCGGCGATCGCGTCGTGGCGATCGTGCTTGGCGCGGACCTTGAGGGCGGCCTTCACGGCATCGCCAGCTGCCTGCTTCGCCTTGGCGACTGCGGACTCGTCCTGCTTGGCGGCTTCGGGCACCGCGCGCTTGGCTGCGTTCCCGGTGAGCTCGCGGAGTTGGTCGATCGCTGCGCAGATCTGCTTGATGACGCTGTGACCGAGGTCCATTGCGTCGAGCATCACGGCCTCGGACACTTCCTTGCCGCCGCCTTCAACCATGCACACTGCGTCGGCGGTGCCGGCCACGACCACGTTCAGGTCGGCCTCATCGCTCTGGACGCGGGTGGGGTTGACGACGAGCACGCCAGCGTGGCGCACGACGCGAACGGCGGCCGCGGGCTGCTTGAGGGGCACGTTGCTGATGTGAGCGGCCGCCGCAGCGCCACATACGCTTAGGATGTCGGTCTCATTGTCGGTGTCGAACGAGAGGACGGTGCAGATGATCTGCGTTTCATAGCGCCAGGTCTTCGGGAAGAGCGGGCGGATGGGGCGGTCGATGATGCGGGCAGCGAGGATCTCCCGCTCGTTGCTGCGACCTTCGCGCTTGGGGAAGCTGCCCGGAATCTTGCCATAGCCGCCGGTGCGGTCCATGTATTCCACGGTGAGCGGGAGGAAATCGAAGCGGGCCGGGACATGCGCCGCGACGCAGGTGACGAGAACGCTGCTGTCGCCCTGGCGGACGACGACGGAGCCATCGGCCTGCTTGGCGTACTTGCCCGTTTCAATGATGAGGGGACGCCCGCCGACATCGACGGTAACGGAGTGAATTTTCATGAAGTGCCTTTGTAGTTTAAGCTCTTCCGACGCACCGTTTTCTTGGATCGTGGACCTGCTCGGAATGAGCCGGCCCCCGAAGTCTCGGAGGTGCTCAGCCCGCGAAGACCCGCGAAGCGGGGGCGCTGGGAGTGCGGAATGGGTGGGTGGAAAGAAAGCCGGCCCCGATTGGGGCCGGCCGGGTCGCGCTGTGTTTAGGAGCGCAGCTTCAGCGCCTTGATCAGCACCGCATGGCGGGCCGCGTCTTCGCGCTTCAGGTACTTGAGGAGACGCCGCCGGGTGCCGACGAGGGCGAGGAGCCCGCGACGACCGTGGTGGTCCTTGCTGTGCGTACGGAAGTGTTCCGTGAGCGTATTGATGCGTTCAGTCATGAGCGCCACCTGCACTTCCGTGCTGCCGGTGTCGCTATCGTGGGTACGGAACTTCTCGACGATCTCGAGGGTCCGGGTGTGGTGCAATGCCATGTTTTCCTCTTGCGTGGGCCTCGAACCGCCTCCGTCGGACATGGTTCCGAACGGCACAGAACCGAGGGGCCGGGAGCTATCCCGTCGCCCAAGCCACGTCAACCGCCGGGGGGAGGATCAGGGATGAACCGTCAGCGCTGAGAAGCGCATGGACCCGCTCGTGAGCGCGCTGAGGGCCAGGTTCACAGCCTGGTAGTTGTCGGAGTCGCCGTTTACCAGTCCCGCGACGCCGACCGCGTACGCGCCGGGCTCCGCGAACGTGCTGGCGGGCACTTCGGTTGCGAGCTCGCCCGCAGCGTGGGTCAGGGTGAACAGGTCGTTGATGTCGGTGGGCATGGAATCGTAAACGGTCTCACCATCGGCCAGCCGGATGACGACCACGAGGAGATTGTCGAACGCCTGCCCTTCGATATCGACGATGAGGGGGTCGCCGGAGGAAAGCTGCTGGGGGAGGTCGAGGACGGGGCTGGCGGGCATCGACATCATCAGGATGTGTTCGCCGTCGCGCTCGATCGTGAAGAGGGCGTCGTCGCCGGGGCTCCAGCTCAGGCCATCGCCGGCATTCGCCTCCCAGGTGCCCGCGGTTACGGTGCGGAGCGACACTGCCGAGTTCGCACCTTCAAAGGCGACTGATGCGTCGCTGATCGGGGCACGTCCCAAGTCGCCCACGCTGCCGGTCTCGGCCACAAACACGCGCGCGGCACTACCTTTGGCCCAGTCGCTGCTGCCCAGATCGAGGCCTTCGGGGAGCGCTTCCACGCCGACATAGCTGGCCTGCACCACCAGCGGGTCGGTTGCACCCTCGAACGCATCGCGGAGGGTCACGTAGTCGCCGCAGCCGATGAGGAAGAGGATCATGGTGCTCGATCGGCTAGCTGGGGAGTGAAGGTTAGGGGAGTTCATGCGAATTTTCATGATCGTCGCGATTGGCGTCCTTTCGCTGTTGGCCTGCGCAGGCGTTCCTGCACCTGAAGACAGCGGTGACTCCGATGGCACCTGTGTCGCCGAGACCTGCAATGGCGAGGATGACGACTGCGATGGCGCGGTCGACAACGACGCGGGAGATGCGCCCACCTAGTACGCAGACGACGACGACGGCGATGGCTACGGCGACGCAGCCGAGACCCATGTGGAGTGCGAGGCCGTATCCGGGTTTGTGGCGGACAACTCGGACTGCGACGATGCCGATGCCACCCGCAATCCGGGGGCGGAGGAGGCGGGCGACAACGAGATGGATGAAAACTGCGACGGAATCGTGGACGAAACGTGCGGACCGCACGCTCCAGTGATCACGGAGATCAGTGCCTTGTTCGAGGCTGAGCACGACTTCAACTCGGGGGTCGCGCCTGCGATGTTGGTTCACATTGACTTCTCGGACGAGGACGGCGACGTGTACCGGATCAAGATTCGCGCGTGGAACGACGCCGTGGCTGATGGCGTGGTGGACACCTCGGTAGACCCGCAGTCCACCTTTAACGCCATCACCCTGGATGACGACGAGCTGTGCGACTTCGGTGAGGATGGCATGACCTTGGCGTTTGGGGCGGAGAACGTGGTCGACGACTACGAATCCTACGAGTGGGCCATCTCCGTGGCCGACGCGCTCAATCACTGGAGCGAGCCTGCCATCGTGGAAGCCCCGCTGCGCTGAGGGCGCGGAGCTACTTCACGACGACTTGCGACCAGGTTGGCCGGAGGGGGGCGCGCCTTGCCCCCAGATAGACCGATCTGCATTTTCCAACATAATAAGCTAGGAACTTGACGATGCCCGCCAGGTTCCCACGGAACGAAAGCGCTTGAGCGAGGACGCCTCCAGGTCCCATTGTGAGGATTCCACGCAAGCGTGGCTGCCCTTCCGTGGTCTCGCCGTCGAACACATCAACGAAGAGAGTGGTGGTGTCGGAGAGGGATGTCGGGAACCATCTTCTACGAACGATTTCCTTGATTCCCCGCAACGTGAAGCGGCGCCCGTCCTCGGTGGCGAGCGCGAGACGGTAGCGCATATGGAGGATGCCCGGCGCCACCTCGGCGAAGAGGTCGAGGTGTCCTTCCTCCACGCGGAGGGGTACGCCGTCGAGGGCTGGGCACTCCACGAGGCCGAAGGCGGTATTTCGGTGGTTGGGGTCTGCCACCATCGCAGGAACGTTCGGGGTGACCACCACCAAGGTGAAGCTTGCGGGTCGCCGCGCCGTCCGCCCCTCGGCCGCTGCGGCTTCGTGGCTGACCTCGACCGCCGGCGATAGCCAACCTGACATCGTCTCTGTGAACCGAACCTCGACGGACATGGCGGCCGGAGTATCCTGCTGGTAGCCGCTATCAACCATGGTTCCGGCTCCGTTTTGCAGGCCGCAATTTGCCCCGCCAGCACCCCGCCGCCTTGACAGGATGGCTTGGATCGCGCATATGGGGCGGCCGGAGTGGCTACTATGGTGAAGCGTCGTCACGTGGTGATTACTGGTGGGGGCCGTGGCATTGGTGCTGAGATCGCTCGGCGCTTTGCGGCGCTGGGGGATCAGATCACGGTCCTCGCGCGAACCCGCGAAGAAGTCGAGAGTGTGGCCGACGAGGTCAAGGGCTACGGAGTCCGCTGCGATGTCGGCGAACCCGCCAGCGTAGAAGCAGCGTTTTTTTCCGCTGGTCCGGTCGATGTCTTGATCAACAACGCCGGCGTGGCCCGCTCGTCACCGGTCCTGAAGACCGATGTGCGCGTGTGGGAAGAACACCTCAAGGTGAACTTGACCGGCTCGTTCCTTTGCTCGCTCAAGGTTCTGCCCGGCATGGCCAGCCGCGGCCATGGTCGCATCATCAACATCGCCAGCGTGGCGGGGTTGAAGGGCTACCCGTACTTGGCTGCTTACTGTGCTTCCAAGCACGGTCTCATCGGGCTCACCCGTGCGTTGGCGGTGGAATACGCAGATAAGGGCGTCACGGTCAATGCGATCTGCCCCGGCTATGTGGATGGCGCACTGCTGAGCAACTCGATCCAGAACATCGTCGACAAGACTGGCCGTGATGCCGAAGAGGTCCGTAGGGAGCTCGCCGATCGCAGCCCGCAGCACCGGTTCGTCGATGCGGAAGAGATTGCCGCGATGTGCATTTTCCTCGCCAGCGAGGAAGCACGAAGCGTGAACGGCCAGGCCATCTCCGTGTGCGGCGGCGAGCTGAACGTCTGATGGCGGAAGGTCCGGTCCAGCCCGACCGGTGGGCCCTTCCGAGGGGCTACAGCAATGGGTATCGCGTGGGAAACATGCTGTTCGTTTCGGGCCAGGTGGCTTGGGATGAGCAGGGGCGCATCGTCGGCGTCGGCGACTTTGCAGCCCAGTTTCGCCAGGCGATCCGCAATGTCCGCACGATTTTGGACCAGGCCGGGGTGGGTCCGGAACGCGTAGGGCGGGTGACGGTGTACGTCACCGACAAGGCCGCCTATCTGGCGGCGGTTGCGGAGGTGGGTCAGGCTTGGCGGGAAAGCCTCGGTCGGCACTTCCCAGCGATGTCGCTGGTGCAAGTCGCGGCGTTGCTGGAAGAGGATGCGATGGTCGAGATCGAGGCCACCGCCGTCGTGGAATCGCCCCCGGAACGAGCATGAAGGTGACCGTGCTGGATCGCGTGGCTACCGTCACGCTGGACCGCCCGGATCGTCTCAACGCGCTCACGTTCGATGAGTACGCAGCTTTAGTGACGTGGTTCCGCGATCCCCCCGCGGGAGTGCGTGCGGTCGTGCTCACCGGGTCGGGTCGCGCCTTCTGTTCCGGCGGCGATGTCGAGGACATCATCGGGCAGCTCTTCGCCCGGGACATCGAGGGGTTGCTCCGCTTCACCCGGATGACGGTAGACCTTGTGCGGGCCATGCGGTCCTGTCGCGCCCCGGTCATCGCTGCGGTGAACGGGATTGCCGCCGGGGCGGGTGCCATCATGGTGATGGCCAGCGATCTTCGCATCGCGTCCACCCGCGGAAAAGTCGCCTTTCTATTTAACAAGGTCGGCCTTTGCGGCGCAGACATGGGCGCGGCCCACCTCCTGCCCCGCCTGGTCGGGTTGGGGCGTGCGACGGAGTTGCTCCTGCTCGGCGACGTCGTTGATGCAGCCACTGCGGAACGCATCGGCTTGTTCAACCGCGTCGTCGCGGAGGATGCGCTTCAAGAAGAGGCTCACGCGTGGGCTCGACGCATCGCGGACGGGCCCGCCTTTGCGAACGGAATGACCAAGGAAGCGCTGAACCGCGAGTTGGACGTTTCGCTCGACACCGCGCTGGAAATGGAGGCGCAGGCTCAGGCGATCTGCATGGCGCATCCCGACTTCCGGGCGGCCTATGATGCTTGGGTGCAGAAGCGTCCACCCGTGTACACCTGACGGCGCACCGGGGTATGTGGGGGGGTGCTGACGTCAGCCTACCCGTACATCTTTGGTCCCGAGCACGCATCGCTTGAGGCGCGCGCTGTGGCGTTCCGTGCTTCTGGGGGCGTGAGGGACCGGGTGCTGGCGTTGGGTGCGGCGGGATTGCTTGAGCGCCGGGACACGCGCTCGCTGGCGGTGATTCGGCGGCACCTGGCCTACGAGGATCCGCTGACCGATCTGTCGTTCGTGATCCAGGAGCTGGGATGCACTCCGTTGGAGCGAGCCAACGCGCTTGCAGACATTGTCGCCGAGGCCCGCGCCGGTAGGCACGTTTTGGCGTTCGCCCTCACGGAGCCCAACGCCGGAAGCGATGTGCGCGGCATCGAAACCACGGCGGTGCGGGATGGCCACGGCTATCGCCTGACCGGCACCAAACACTTCATCAGCAACGCTCCGGATTGCCACGGCGCCGTGGTCTTTGCCAAGCTCGGCACCAACGTTGCCTGCTTCTATGTGGATGCGCCGCCCACGTCGGCGCAGTCCGTGGCCTCGCACTCGGTCGGGCGCCTCCACCTTGACGGCACGCCCGCGGTCCTTGTCGCGGAAAAGGGTTTGGGGCTAGCGTTTGCCACGCTGGAGCGGGGTCGCCCAAGCGTCGGCGCCGCTGCGGTCGGGATGGCTGCGCGCGCCCTGGATGAATCCGTTCGCTTCGTGTCCGGGCGTCGCCAGTTCGGCCAGCCCCTCGCCGCTTTGCCCGTGGTTCGCCAGCGCGTCGCCGAGATGGGTGTGGATCTCGAAGGGGCCACGCTCGCGATGTTGCACGCGTGTTGGAAGCGCGATGCCGCGAAGCCCGGGGAACGCACCGGCTACTCGGGAGCGGTTGGGAAGATCGTGGCCACCGAAGCTGCACAACGCATCATCGATATGGCGGTTCAGCTCCACGGCGGGGTGGGTGTGGAAGAATCGTCTGTGGTCCAGCAGCTCTACCGCGCCATCCGTCCGCTTCGCATCTACGAGGGGGCGACTGACGTGCTGCTCTCGGTGGTCGCGGAAAGCCTCCTGGGTGCCGCATGAACCTGGCCGCGTACTTCCTGGATCACAACTTGGCCGAACGCGCCGACAAGGTTGCGTTGCGTACGGAAGCCTGCTGCTGGACTTTTCGGGAAATGCATGAGGCCTCCTGCCAATTCGGCAACCTGTTCCGCGCGCTGGGCGTGCGGGAGGAAGATCGGGTTCTGCTCGCGCTGAACGACGGTGCGCCCTTCGCAGCCGCGTGGTTCGGCGTGGTGCGGATCGGCGCGGTCGTCACGATGATGAACCCGGGCGTTCCTACTGAAGATTATGCCTACTACCTGCGTTACACCCGCGCTCGGGTGCTGGTAACCGAACAGGCGTTCCTTGATGCCAATCGGCCGGCGATCGAGGCCGCCCTCCAGGCTGGGCTCCGCAGGGTCGTGGTGGTGGACCGCGACCAGGCCGAGGTCCACGCGCAATCGACCGAGTGCGCCTACGGGGATGTCGGCCCCGACGACCCAAGCGTGTGGCTGTTCTCGTCGGGCAGCAGCGGCAAGCCGAAAGCCTGCGTACATGTGAACTCCGACTTTGTGTTCAACACCGAGCAGTACGCCAAGCGCGTCCTGGGAATTCGCGAGGACGACATCACCCTCGGCGCACCGAAGCTCTTCTTTGGCTATGCGACCGGCACCAACCTGATGTTTCCCTGGGCGGTTGGCGCCACCACATGCCTCTTCCCTGAGCGCAGCACGCCTGAAGGCCTCCTTGCCCATATCGACCGGTTCAAGCCAACGATCGTGACGAATGTTCCGACCATGATCCACAAGATGCTCGAACACCCCGCCAGCGCCACCACCGATTTGAGCAGCGTGCGCCTCGTGCTTTCTGCCGGCGAGGCGCTCCCCGGCGAGCTGTACCGCCGATGGATCGAACGCACGGGCGTGGAGATCCTGGATGGCATCGGGTCTGCCGAGATGTTCCACATCTACATTACCAATTACCCGAACGATGTCCGGGTGGGCACCCTCGGTCGACTGGTGCCGGGGTACGAGGCGCGCCTGGTCGGGGAAGATGGTGGGGATGTGCCTCGCGGCGAGATCGGCACGCTTTGGGTCAAGGGGGCCAGCAACGCCGTGGCCTACCACGGAGACCGGCAAGCTACGCGCACCACCTTCCGAGGTGAATGGACCGTGACCGGCGATCAATTCTGCATCGACGACGAGGGGCGCTTTCGCTACTGCGGTCGCGCGGACGATTTGTTGAAGGTAGGCGGTGTTTTCGTTTCCCCCGTCGAGGTCGAGAACTGCCTTCTGGCCAACCCGAAGGTGCACGAAGTGGCGGTCGTTGGGGCAGAAGTTCGCGGGCTGATGTCGACCTACGCCTTCGTGGTACCGCACGGTCCGGGTAGCCCTGACCTGGGAACCGAACTACAACTTTGGGTGAAGTCACAGTTGGCACCTCATAAATATCCACGGCATGTTGTCTTCCTCGACGCGATGCCGCGCACGGATCGCGGCAAGGTGGCCCGAGCCGAACTGAAGCGGATGGTTTCGTGAGCCGCGTCGCAGCCCGCCCTGCGATGCCTGGGCTCCGCGGTTCGCCATCGTCCCAACTGGGGCGGAGGCGGTTTCCGCAGGCCGCGTTGGTCGGTCGCGCAGTCATCCTCCCCTGTGGCGCATGCGAGGCCCACGGCCCCCACCTGCCTCTCGACACCGACGTGCGGATCGCGATGGCCATGGCTGAGCGCGCTGCCGCGCGTTGCGGGGCCTACGTACTCCCGGCGGTCAGCTATGGAGTCACTCGCTTCGCCCGTAGTTTTCCGGGCACGCTGTCCATTCCTTCAGAGGTCATGACCGCGCTCGTGGCGGAGATCCTCATCTCCTCCCATCTGGCCGGGGCTTCGGGGTTGGCCATCGCCAACGCCCATCTCGAGCCTGCGAACATCAACGCATTGTTCGAGGCGTGCGAAATGGTCAAGGAACAGACGGGCGTGACCGTGGCGTTCCCGAACGTGTCCAGCCGCCGCCATTCGGAGCGCATCGGTCGTGCCGGTGCTCCGCTCGACGGTCACAGCGGCATTTACGAAACCAGCTTGATGCTGGCGATCTCGCCTCAGTTGGTGGTCGGCCACCGCAAGCTTCCCTTCGTGGTGGCGGGGCTGGCGGATGGCATCGCGAACGGCGCCACCAGCTTCGAAGAAGCCGGCGGTCCCAGAGCCTACTTTGGAACGCCGTCGGCAGCCACCGAGGAGCAGGGCGAAGCTTTCCTCGATGTGCTCACCGACATCCTGTTGGAGTCGATGGGCGTGAAGTAGGCCAGGGCCTACGCCGCCACCACCGTTCCGCCACGCTGGCTGCGACCGCGGGCTACGGCGAGGAGCTCCGTGAAGCTGGTCGCGTCGTTGTCGGCTACGGCCACGCCGATGCGACAGGCCACTTCGAGGCGCTGGACACTGGGCACCGGCACGCGGGCCACGATGGGCTCCAGCCGCTGGGCGGCGCGCAAGGCACCATCCGCGGGCGTGGAGGTAAGCCATACGACGACCTCGGAATCCGTGCAGTAGACACGGTCGGAGGGGCGCAGGCGTTCCCGTACGCGGGATTCAAGCGCGGCCAGGAACGCGGGAAGCAGGGCGGGAGGCAGCGTATCGGCGTTGACGGCGGCGATGCACAGCATGGCACCGCTGGTGACCCGGAGGCCGAGGTGCGCGTCGGCCGCGCTGACCTGGAGGAGCGCATCCATGCACTCGGCCATCGCAGTCGCGATTTGGACGGACAGGGTGCGGCCCGATTCGAAGTGGAGCGCCTGGATGAGTGCCTCGCGGCTCGCGCCATCGCGGGCTTCGAGCCAATCCACGGCGGCGAGCAGCTGCGCGGGAACGGGAATCTTGGCGCCTGAAAGGTCGGTCACCACCCCCTGGCCATCCCAGCGAGCGTGCCGGTAAGCGAGTGCAGAGCGTGTGCCCTCGGGCAATGCCAGGCGGTTGTCGGATCGTGAGCCCGGGGGCAGGGCCGCGGCCAGGGCCGCAGAACGGGCATCGCCGGGGTCGGCACCGCAGCGGGGGGCCAGCAAAAGGATCCGTTCCACCATGCGTCGGGGAACGCGGATCTCGCCTTCAATGGGGGTCTTTTCAGCTACATGTAAGGCAAGTTCCACCGCCAATTCGCGGGTGCGCTCCTGGTCGGTGCGGCGGCGCTCGGCCTCGGCACGTTCCCGCACCAGCATGGTGCCGAAGGTGCCAATGAGGCAGCAAGCGAGGGCACTGATAAGCATAGAGACTGGATCGGAATCGACCGCGAAGGACATGAGCCCCCTTTGCGCTTTTCCGAGCAGTTGCTTCGGTCGCCGCACCGCGCTACCCCGCCGCGGCTTCCGGGGATGTGATGGCGACAGGTGTGCTGCTCTTGGAAGACGGCCGACGCTTCGCTGGCGAAGCGTACGGGGCCACCGGCACGCGCGTCGGGGAGGTGGTCTTCAACACCTCGATGACCGGCTATCAGGAGATCCTCACCGACCCGAGCTACTGCGAACAAATCGTGGTGATGACCAGTTCGCATATTGGAAACTATGGGGTCAACCAGGCCGATGAGGAGTCCCGCCGGGTGTGGTTGTCGGGGTTCGTTGCCCGCAGCTTCTCGCGCGTCACCAGCAATCACCGCGCCACCGGGAGCCTGGAAGGGTACCTGGAGGCCGCGGCCGTCCCTGCGGTTCATCAGATCGATACGCGTGCCCTGGTTCGCCACATCCGCAGCAAGGGTGCGATGCGGGCCGCGATCTCTACGGAGGGGCTGCCCGACGAGGATCTCCGCGCCCGCATCTTGGCTTGGCCTGGAATGGAGGGTCGGGCGCTGGCAGGAGAGGTCAGCTGCAGCGAGCGGTACACCTTTTCTCCCGGCGCGGGCGGACCGCGGATCGCTGTGCTTGACGGAGGTTGCAAGCTGAATCTGCTGCGCTTGTTCGCCTCGAAGGGCTGCGCCGTCGAGGTGTTTCCTGCCAACACGACGGCGGCGGAGCTGGGGGAGAACTGCGATGCGGTCTTCCTATCGAATGGACCGGGCGATCCCGCAGCGCTTCCCGGGATGATCGGAGAAGTAAAGAAGTTGGTCGGAAAGAAACCTCTTCTGGGCGTGTGCCTCGGCCACCAGATTCTGGGACTCGCCCTGGGTGCGGACACCTTCAAGCTCCGCTTCGGCCATCGCGGCGGGAACCACCCGGTGCGCGACATCCAGACCGACCGTGTCGAGATCACCTCCCAGAACCATGGCTTTTGCGTGGACTCGGCGGGAGTGGAACGTGCGGGTGGTCGGGTCACCCATGTCAACCTCAACGACGGTACGCTGGAGGGCTTCGTTCACGAAGATCTCGGCGTTATCGCTGTGCAGTTTCACCCGGAGGCCGCGCCCGGTCCTCGCGACTCTCGGCACCTCCTCCTCGACCGCTTCCTTCGCCTCGCTCAGTAGGGTTCCATGCCGAAGCGCACCGACATCCACAGCATTCTGATCATCGGATCTGGACCGATTGTCATCGGCCAGGCTTGTGAATTCGACTATTCAGGCACGCAGGCGTGCAAGGCGCTGAGGGCGCTGGGCTATCGCGTTGTGTTGATCAACAGCAACCCTGCCACGATCATGACCGATCCCGACGTGGCCGATGCGACCTACATCGAACCGCTCACGCCGGAATTCGTCGAGCGGGTGATCGAGCGAGAGCGACCCGATGCCCTCCTGCCCACGGTCGGGGGTCAAACGGGCTTGAATCTGGCGATCGACCTTCACGCCCGCGGTGTGCTGCAGAAGTACGGGGTGGAGCTGATCGGTGCGAAACCCGAAGCCATTGCGCTCGCGGAGGACCGCGAGCTGTTCAAGAAGGCGATGGAGGAGATTGGCGCAAAGTGTGCGCGCGCCGGGGTCGCGACGACCGTGGCGGAGGCGGAAGCCATCGCCAAGGACATCGGGATGCCTGCGGTGGTGCGGCCCAGCTACACGCTTGGGGGTGCCGGCGGCGGCATCGCCTACAACCTCGACGAGCTTCGGGAGATCGTGGCGCAGGGGCTGGACCTGTCGCCCAATCGCCAGGTGCTCATCGAAGAGAGCGTGCTCGGCTGGAAGGAATTCGAGATGGAAGTGATCCGCGACATGGCTGACAACGTCGTGATCATCTGCTCCATCGAGAATCTGGACCCGATGGGCGTACACACGGGCGACAGCATCACGGTCGCGCCGGCGCAGACGCTTACCGATGTGGAGTACCAGGACCTTCGGGACCTGAGCATCGCCATCATCCGGAAGATTGGCGTGGAAACCGGAGGAAGTAACGTTCAGTTTGCGGTGAGCCCGTTCAACGGCGAGATCCGCGTGATCGAGATGAATCCTCGCGTTTCGCGGTCCTCGGCGCTCGCCAGCAAGGCTACTGGGTTCCCGATCGCCAAGATCGCCGCGCAGCTCGCGGTCGGGCTCACGCTCGACGAGCTCCGCAACGACATCACCCGGGTCACGCCCGCCTGCTTCGAACCGGCGATTGACTACACCATCGTCAAGATTCCTCGTTGGAACTTCGAGAAGTTCACGGGAGCCAGCCGCCAGCTCGGCACGAGCATGAAGTCGGTCGGAGAGGTGATGGGGATCGGCCGAACGTTTGATGAGGCGCTGGGCAAGGCCATCGCTTCGCTGGAAGGTGGCTTCGCTGATGCCTCGAAGTGGAACGAATCCGACCTCTGGGAGCGGGCGGTGGCCGCTACGCCCGACCGGCTTCCCGCGATCCTGGAATCGCTGCGTCGGGGCGTCCCGGTTGACGAGATTCAGGCTGCAACGAAGATCGACCCCTGGTTCCTGGATCGCTTCGTGGCACTGGTGGAGGCCGAGCGTGCGCTTGCCCAGGACTTGCGCCAGGCACCAGCCCTTGGACTCGAGCGGCTTCGCTCCGCCAAGCGGGCGGGCCTCTCTGATGCGCGCATCGCCACCATCGCGGGGCTGACCGAAAAGGCGGTCTCGGAGCGTCGTGAGGCGATGGGGCTTGACCCCGTCTACAAGCGGGTGGATACCTGCGCCGCCGAGTTTGAGTCGCACACCCCGTACCTCTACAGCGCCTACGAGGAGGAAGATGAGGCCGGGGACAGCCCCAGCGAGCGGGTCATCATCCTCGGTAACGGTCCCAACCGGATCGGTCAGGGCTTGGAATTCGACTACGCCTGTTGTCACGCGGCATTTGCCGTGCGGGAGCTCGGGTTCACCTCCGTGATGGTGAACTGCAACCCCGAAACGGTGAGCACCGACTACGACACCAGCGACAAGCTCTACTTTGAGCCGGTGACCGCCGAACATGTGCGGGGCGTGGTGCGCCGGGAGAAGCCGATAGGGACGATCCTTCAGTTTGGCGGCCAGACCCCGCTCAAGCTGAGCCATCGCGTGGGCGAAGTGCTCGGCACGTCGGCGGAGGCGATTGACATCTGCGAGGACCGTCGCCGCTTCAATGCCCTGATGATCGAGATGGGCATCCGCCAGCCCGAAGGCGAGATGGTGAACACGCGGGAAGAGTCCTTCGCCGCCGCCGCCCGCCTCGGCTTCCCGCTCCTGGTTCGGCCGTCGTATGTGCTTGGTGGCCGGGCGATGAAGATCTGCTTTGACGATGCGGATTTCAAGGGAGCGGTCGACGAAGCGATCCTCGTGTCTGACAACCATCCGCTCCTCGTGGACCGCTTCCTTGAGGGCGCGGTTGAGTACGATGTCGATGCGCTTTGCGATCTCGAACAGGTCCACATCTGCGGCGTGATGGAACACATCGAAGAGGCCGGGATTCATTCCGGGGACAGCACGACCGTGTACCCAGCGATTCAGCTATCAGCGAAAAATCGTGTTGATATGGAGGCAATTGTCACCAACATCGCGTTGCGGGTTGGCGTTCTGGGTCTGGTGAACGTTCAGTTCGCGGTGCAGGCGGGGGTGGTGTACGTCATCGAGGTGAACCCGCGCGCCAGTCGCACCGTGCCCTACCTGGCCAAGGCTACCGGCTACCCGATCGCCAACATTGCCACGAAGTTGGCCCTCGGAAAGAAGCTGGCTGAGTTCCTGCCGATGCCTCCTTGGGGTGGCGGCTACAGCTTCGTCAAGGCGCCGGTATTTCCGTGGCGTCGCTTCCCAGGTGTGGACACGATTCTTGGGCCCGAGATGCGGTCCACGGGCGAGGTCATGGGCGTGGGCCGGAGCTTCGGAGAAGCCTACGCCAAGGCGCTACTGGCGGCGGGCCTGCTGCTCCCGACGCGCGGCGGGGTGTTCATGTCCTTCCGTGATGCCGACAAGCACGAGGCACCGCCGATCGCCCGTGCCTTGGTTGACCTGGGCTTTCACCTGTTCGCCACCCGCGGAACGGCCTCCGTGCTCTCGGAAGCAGGCGTGCCTGTCGAGCGCGTGTGGAAGGTGCGCCAGGGTCGTCCGGACGTGGTGGACCGCATCAAGAACGGCGACATCCAACTCATCATCAACACCCCGCTCGGAAAGAAGGCCCAGTACGACGAGGCCGCCATGCGCCTCGCGGGTCTCCGCTACGGCGTGCCCTGCGTGGCCAACCTCCAGGCAGCGAAAGCGCTCCCTGCTGCGCTTGCCGCGTTGGGGAGGGGCGAACTGGGCGTGATCCGATTGCAGGATCTGGCAGAGACGCGCCCGAACAGGGGATAAGCTACGACCGTGGCCACCCTGCTCGTCCTCCCCTTTGTCCTCGCCGCTTGCGCGCCATCAAACGACACCGGCGTCGCCACCACGGATTCGCGTGCTGCCCCGGGAGCCTGGGTTTGGGAAGACACTACGCCGGGCACGCAACCACTGGACCCCGTCGTTTTGGCCGCGGATCTTCAGGCCAACCTTGAAGCGGTGTACCAGGTGACTGCCACCGCTCCATTACGCAGCTTTCAGGAGGCCTATGCCTACCACACGGACTCCTGCCCGCTGACACCGGCCATCACGGAGACCGATGGCTACGGAACCACTCTGTACTTCGATGGGCTCTGCACCAACGAACAGGTGGATTTCAAGGGCCCCGCTCTCTTCTACACATGGGACGACGACGAGATCCAGCCGATCGCGGCGATGGAAGTGGCCGGCGGGCTTCCTCCCGGTTCGCGCTGGACAGGGTACGGATTCAACGGCCAAACGGACATTTACAGTGACGATGGTCTGCTCGACTTCAACTGCTCCTGCACCATGGTCGAGGTAACGGGGGTCGCTCCGGACCGTACCCAGTGGTTCTTTGGGATCACCTCGGGAACCGCTCATTGGACAGGGCCGGAGGGGCAGGGCACCTGGATGGAGGATCCCGCGATTGTCCCTGAGCTTCAGCTGACCATCAGGGACGAGGGGACTCACCGTTCGGTCCGCGCCGGCGGAACGCTCTCCGGCGTGGGGGAACGCTACACCTCGATGGGTTGGCAGCTCACGTTGGATGGGTCCCGCGGGATTCCCGTGTGGGACTGCTCCCCAGAGGGGTCGCTGGCGGTCACCTATCGCGACGATGCCGACTCCTCGTGGGGCTTGATCGATCTGCAGGTGGAACCAGATTGTACGGCATGCGGGGACGCGCCTGGGGGAGAGGAGATTTGCGTGAACCTCGTGCCTCTCCTCGATTATTCAGGAAGCCCGTGGTGATCTTCCCCCTCCTCTTGAGTTGCGAAACGCCGGAGGTGGAAACGCCGAAGGCTGCGGTGGAGCTGCCGCCCGCTATGGAGATCGGTCGTCTCGCCGCGCGGCTCAGCCTGGATCTCATCGGGCGCAGGCCTACCGAAGCCGAGCTGGATGCTCTTGAAGCCGAGCCTGCCGGGCTGGATGCCCAGATCGACACCTGGATGGCGGATCCAGGCTTCGAAGAACGCGTCGTGAGTCTGTTCGCGGACATCTACCGAACGAGGACCGACCATTATGTGGTGGGCGCCGATGGCGATGTCGAGTTTCTCGACGTTGGCTACCGCGCCCGGTTCATGCGCTCTGTGGGGGAAGAACCCCTGCGATTGCTCGCACGGGTAGCGGCTGATGACTTGCCGTGGACCGACGTGGTCACCGCCGATTGGTCGATGGGGGATGACCTTTTGATCCACCATTTCCCCGTGGAAGAGGTGGTCGCGGGAGGGTCCGGTTGGCGTCAGGTGCGGTATCTGGACAATCGCCCGGCCGTTGGGGTGCTGGGAACCAACGGTATGTGGTGGCGCTACACCACCACCGCCGACAACGCCAATCGGGGCCGGTCGGCGGCGTTAAGCAGGGTTTTGCTCTGCGATGAGCGCTACGACCGGTCGGTCGACTTCACCAAGAGCAACGCTTCGAGCAATGTCACGGAGCGGATCGCGACCGATCCCACCTGCATCGGCTGCCATGTCACGCTCGACCCGCTGGCGAGCACGCTGTACGGGTTCTGGCGGCATCATCCGGAGAGCTACACCGAGGCGCTGCGCTATTACACGAGCCGGGAAGAGGATTGGTCGAAACACAGCACTGTTGCGCCCAGCTATTACGGGCAGCCCGTCGATTCGCTCTACGACGTGGGGAGGGCGGTGGCTGCCGACCCTCGCTTCGTGAACTGCGCCGTAAAGCAGGTCTGGACTTTCCTTTTACGACGTGCCCCCGAAGTCGACGAGTGGGACCGGTTCAGCGAGGATCGCCAAGCCTTCCTCGATAGTGGCCTCAAGCTACGCGCTGCGTTCCGCGCCGTGGCTGACGACCCTTTTTACCGGTCGGATGCCGGCGCTTGGGCGGGCACCACCGCGCCGCGCAGGCTTACCCCTGACCAGTTGGCGTCGTCTGTGGAGGCGCTCACAGGCTATCGCTGGACTGTGGAGGGGGGCGTGGATGCGATGGTGAACGACGACTACGGCTACCGGGTTTTGGACGGAGGCATCGACGGCGCCCTGGTCACCGACCGGCCGACCACCGCGACAGCCACCGTTTCCTTGGTCGAGGAGCGTTTGGCGGAAGCCGCGGGCCCCTACGCCGCCGAAACGGAAGCGAGCGTTGCCGAGAGCGAACGCACCCTGTTCCGAGAGATCGCTGACCTGGCGGCGGAGCCCACGGATGCCGAGATCAGCGCCCAAATCGTCGCTCTGGTGCGTCGCGTGCATGGGCGTTCCATCCTCGCAGACTCCGAGGAAGTGGTCGAGATGGTCGCGTTGTGGCGCACCCTTAACGAAGCCTCTGCCGGGCCGACTTCCACCTGGGGCCTGTTTCTCAGCGCCCTCTTGCGTCACGCCGATTTCGTGCACGTCTGATGCAACTCACCCGTCGCCAGGTCCTTGTCGCCATGGCCGCCGCCGCCGCCGCGCCCCGCCGTGCCCGCGCAGCCTCCGCCTCCGACCGGCGGTTCATTTTTGTGTACACCATGGGCGGATGGGACGTGACGCGGGTTTTCGCCCCGCTTTTGGGGCTGGCCACCGTGGCCACCGAGCCCGAGGCTGCGGTCACCACCGTCGGCAACCTGACCTTCGTGGATCACCCCAATCGGCCTTCGGTCCGTAGCTTTTTCGAGGCCAACCACGCGAGAGTGTGCGTGGTGAACGGCGTGTATTGCCCGTCTATCTCCCACTCGGGGGCGCTCCGCACCACCTGGACCGCCCGGGCCGATGCCAAGACCGCCGACTGGCCCACCCGGATCGCGAGCGCGCAGGCCGAGAAGTTCATCGTCCCCTATCTGGTGGTGGGGGGGCCCTACTACGCTGGGGATAAC
>CAMBIK010000033.1 GCA_945867435.1 Klebsiella pneumoniae | reverse complement strand
GCACAGTCAGGCCAACGCTGGCGCTTTGGATGCCCACGACGATTGTCGCCGCCGCCGCGATCACGGCAGACAGCCACCTTGACCTCGCTCGGAGCATGACGATCTCCAACTTCTCACCCGCGAGACTATGTACTTGCCTATCCGTTTGCTTCCGGTGGTGTCGCCGCGTATGAACGCGCCGCCCTAATCTGTCTCCGCCGCCACCCCGGCCACCGACCGCACCCGGCCGCTCTGCATGTCCGCTATGAGCAGGGTGCCGTCGGCGAGGAGCAGGGTATCCGCGGGCCAGGAGAGCGATGCGTCTACAGCCGGCCCACCATCACCGGAAAAGCCCGCCTCGCCTGAGCCGGCGACAAGCTCTTCTTCTCCGTCGACCAGCCGGAAAACCTGGTGGTCGCCGCTGCTCGCAACATACACGGCGCCGTCGTGACCGAGCCGCGCCGACCACGGGTACCGGTACCCCTCGCCGAGCAGAGTCGAGGTGCCGTCCGGGGCCAGGTCGAGCACGCGCCCGGCAAACGCATCCGCGACGAGCACATGCCCGTCCATGCCGGGGCGTACGCGCTGCACCCCCGGCACCTCCGCCAGCACGGTCGTCACGACGCCATCCAGACCCACGCGACGCACGGCACCGTTCAGGGTGTCCGCGATCCAAAGCGCGCCATCGTCGGAAACGGCGATGCCGCCTGGCTGAGCGAAGGTGGCCTCGGTGGCCGGACCGCCATCTCCCGTGTAGCCTTCGTCGCCCGTGCCGGCGATCACCACGAGCTTGCCATCCGGGTCGGCCGCGACCACGCGGGACTCATGCGTGGGGAGGAGAAGCAGGCGACCGTCGGCATCCCACAGGGCATCGATCGGGTTCTCAATAGGCGTTTCGAGGAGCGGCGCGCCCGGCACGCTGTACTCGTGGCTCCCGTTGCCCGCGACCGTGACCAACGTGCCCGCCTCAAGGCATCGCAGCCGGTTGTTGTTGAAGTCCACGATGCATGGCTCCCCCTCCGGATTCAGCGTGAGGGCGCTGGGCAGGTACAACCAGCTCTCCGGCGCGGGCAGGCCTTCGCCGTTGAACCCCACCACATCCGCACCGGCGAGGGTGCAGATCTCGCCCACTCCGCAGGGCGGCGCGCACGCGACCAGGAAAAGCAGACCTACCGCCACACGGCCCGGACGGAGTGATTGTAGGTGTCCGCGATGAAGACGTTGCCGGCAGCGTCCACGTCGAGTCCGTAGGGCTTGTTCAGGTGAGCTTCGGTTGCGATGCCGTTGTCGCCGTCGTAATCGCCCTCGCTGCAGACCCCTGCGAACGTCGAGATTACGCCATCCTTCACGACGCGCACACAGGAGTTCTCGGTGTCAGCAATGTAGACTTCGCCATCGGGACCGATGGCCACATCGGTCGGAGAGAACACGTTGGCGCTCGCGGCGGGGCCTCCATCGCCCGAAGCGCCGGGGGTGCCGTTCCCGGCGAAGGTGTCGATCATGCCCGTCGCGAGATCGATTACGCGAATGCGCTGATTCAGCGTGTCTGCGATGTAGAGCTGGCCGCCGGGACCGATCACGATCCGGCCGGAGGGCGCGGCAGCCTGCCCCTGCGAGTTGTTCAACTGGGCGTCAATCGCCAGGCCGCCATCGCCGAAGTACCCCGCCACGCCATCGCCGGCGATGGTGTGCATGATCCCGTCCGGAGTGATGGTGCGAATGCGCTGGTTGGCGCTATCACTCAGGTAGATTGTACCAGATTCGTCCTGCACCACGGAGCTGGGCAGGTCCAGGATGGCGGCCGTGGCCACGCCCTCATCGCCGCCGAAGCTACGCGTGCCATCGCCGGCCAGGAACGTGAGCGCGTTCGTCGCGACCTCGATTCGCTCCACCCGACTGTTGTGCCATGCTGCGAGCAAGATATTGCCGTCGTTATCAAACGAAAGGCTGGTCGGATGGTTGAACGACGCCACGCGTGCATCCCCGACGGGGCCATCGCCGAGCATCCCCGTACCCGCGATCGTATGAATCACGCCCTCGTCGTCGATTTGGCGAATACGGTGGTTGTTCCAGTCGAGAACGTACACCTGCCCTTCAGGAGAGATCCCGACGTCCTGCGGCAGGTACAAGTAGGACTCGTTCGCCGGCACATCCTCCATCCCCAGCGCGGCCAGCCCCTGAAAGCCTGCGTAGGTGCAGATGTGACCCGACTCGTAGTCGCAAGCGAGCGGACCTTCCGGGCCGGTGTCGCCGGAGGTGTCCTCCCCACCCGGACAGCCAAGGAGGAGTGGAAGAAGCATCATCATGGGGCCACCCGCCGAATCACATGGTTGTAGGAATCCGCGATGTACAGCGCGCCCGTCTCATCCAGCTCCACGCCCATCGGCCCGAAGAGCTCCGCTTCGGTAGCCGGGCCGCCATCGCCCGCCGCGCCCACCTCGCCGTTGCCCGCCGCGGTACGGATCACGCCCGTGGCGAGATCCACCGCACGGACACGGCTGTTGTCCGTGTCTGCGATGTAGAGGACCCCGCCTTCCACCTCGATATCCATCGGGTAGTTGATCTGCGCCGCGGTGGCCGCGCCCCCATCGCCTGAATACCCGGCAACCCCCGTGCCCACAACGGTCTGCACCAGCAGAGTATCGAGGTCGATCGTGCGGATCCGATGGTTCTCAGTATCGGCGATGTAGAGAATGCGGCCGTCGATGGCGATGGCCCCGCCCGGCTTGGGGTTGGAGCTCTTCGGGAAGTTGAAGTCCGCCAAAAGGGCATCGCCCCCATCTCCCGCGTAGCCCTTGTTGCCCGTGCCAGCGAAGGTCGAAATGATGTTGTCCGTATCGATCGCCCGAATCCTCTCGTTGCGCATATCCACGATGTAGGTCGTGCCATCCGATTCGTCGTACACCGCTCCCTTGGGCTGGTTGAACGTGGCCAGGCTCGCGTCGAAGCCATCTCCCGAAAACCCGCTGCCGGACCCGGCAGTTACCACCACCAAGCCGGTGGCCAAATCCATTTCCCGCATCTTGTGGGTGTGCCAGGAGGTGTGCAACATCGTGCCGTCGGGGAGGTAGATCACGTCCGTCGGATGGTTGAGGTTGACCGTGGTTCCCGGTGCCCCGGGGGCCGTGCGGTCGGAGAGATCGGGAGGGCCATCTCCCACGAAGATCGTGCCCATCACGGTGGTGAGGGTTTGATCCTCCTCCAGAATGCGGATGCGATGGTTGTTCCAGTCCAAGAGGGTGGGCGGTCCGTAGGGAGAGAACTCTACGTCGATGGGAAAGTACAGCCACGACTCACGACGGTCCAGGCCATCGCCGTTGAAGCCACCCTGAGGGGTGCCGGCCCAGGTGCAGATCGAGCCGGACAAAGATTCATCGCATACTTCCTCTACGGTCGAGGTGTCCTCTTCGCCGGGGCAGGCCAGGAGCAACAGGGGAAACAACAACATCAGCCCTCCAACGTGGGAATGGTCTGGCCGCCCGTGTAGACAACCGTCCCGTAGATAAGTGGTTCTGCAGACACATGCCCACCGGCCGCCCATACGCCGCCGTCGGGGTCCCTCCATACGCCATGAAGGTCCTGGTAGGTGGGTCGGTCGCCGGGGGCTTCCTGCCAGCCCGAAACACCCCGAAACCAGACGGTCCCCTGCATGCCGACCGCCACAGGCTCCGCGCCGCCGCGAACGCCGTTGATCTGGATGGAATACGCGGGCGATTCATCGGTCCAGACGGTGCCGCTGCCTTCCAACTTCAAGATGGTCCCGCCGATGGTGCCGCCCACCGCGTACCCGTCGTGAATGGTAAGCAACGTGTTGGTGTTGAGCGTATCGACCAGCTCCCACGTCGCACCATCGTAGTGAAGGGCTACCCCGCCGCTGCCAACCGCCCATACGTCGTTTGCCGCGGCCCCCCACACCTTGAACAGGGCCACGGCCGCCGAGGCCCCGGCAGGCAGCACGACCGCTGACCAGGCATCCCCGTCGAACCTCCACATCTGAGCAGCATCGCTGGGCTCACGCGGATTGCCCCCCACCGCCCACGCCGTGCCATCGCCCGGCCCCCAGATGCCGTACAACGTCGTTTCGGGGTCGGTAACCGCGCCGGTCACGTTGGCGCCTGTGCCATCGCCGTGGAAAGCCCGCCCCCCCTCCCCGCAAGCCCAGATCTCCGTTGCCTCGACATGAACCCACCACAGGTCGCCTGGGTCGAAGCCGGCGAGCGCCACCCAAGTGCCGCCCTGCAGGTGGTAGGCCATCGGGCCAGCGCCGCCGTCCGCCCCGACCACGAACACATCCGTTGCGCTGGTCCCCCCCACCGAGAGCAGGGCGCCGGGCAACTTCTCAGCGACAACCTGCCAGTTCGTCGATGGAGCGGTATCCCCAGTTTCTACGGACTCGCCCGGGCACGCCATGAAAACCAAGGCTGCGAACATCGCCGTTGAGTATTGCCTACCTGAGCCCGGCGTCAAGAGGCGAAAGTCACCCGGGGCGCGCCATGGGTGACTGCGGTGTGGGGGAGAGCACCACGTTCGGCGCGCCGAACGCCGTAGGCCGGAAAGCGAAGCTTGGAGGGCGGAGGGAAGGGTGCGGTAGGGGAAGGGGCGGCGAGCCCCTTCCCCCGCTTCTGGATAGACTCCCGGCATGAGTTGCTTGCTCGTCGCCAACCGTGGCGAAATCGCGGTGCGGGTGCTGCGAGCCGCCCGAGATCTGGGTTTCCGGGCGGCGGCCGTGTATTCCGACGCAGACCGGGGGGGTCGGCATGTGCGCATGGCAGACGAGGCCTTTCACCTCGGCCCCACAGAACCGGCGGCGAGCTACCTGAACATCCCACGCCTGCTCGAGGCGGCGGCGGCCCTTGGCGCCACCCATGTGCACCCGGGGTACGGTTTTCTCTCCGAGAACGCGGCGTTCGCCCAAGCGGTGCTCGACGCCGGATTGGTTTGGGTTGGCCCTTCCCCCACGGCGATCGCGGTCATGGGGGACAAGGTCGCCGCGCGGGCGGCGATGGTCGCTGCGGGGGTGCCGGTCATCCGCGGAGTGGACAACTCCGCTCAGCTCGCAAGCCTCGGTTTCCCCCTCGTGGTCAAGGCCGTCGCGGGAGGAGGCGGGCGGGGAATGCGCGTCGTGCGTGGGGCTGATGCGCTCGCCGAAGCCGTTGCGGGCGCGGCCGCCGAGGCCCTGGCTGCCTTCGGGGACGGTCGGCTTTACGGCGAAGCGTTGATCGAGCCCGCGCGGCACGTCGAAGTGCAGGTTCTGGGCGACCGTTTCGGACGCATCATCTCCCTGGGGGCGCGGGAATGCTCGGTGCAGCGCCGAAACCAGAAGTTGTTGGAGGAAACCCCTGTTCCCGGCCTGCGACCTGACACACTCGCCGCGATGGAGCAGGCCGCGATCCGAGCCGCCACGGCCGTGGGCTATGTCGGAGCGGGCACAGTCGAGTTCCTGTTCGCCCCCGATTCTAGCTTCGCTTTTCTGGAGATGAACACGCGTATTCAGGTGGAACACGGGGTGACCGAGCTGGTGACCGGAGTGGATCTCGTGCAGGCCCAAATCCGCCTGGCGGACGGAGCCGCGCTGAGCGTTCCGCCACCCCCCCGAGGGCACGCGATGGAAGCCCGGATCTGCGCGGAGAACGTCGCGGAAGGCTTCCTCCCCTGCCCCGGCACGCTCCGGCGCTTCCGCATGCCCGCAGGCCCGGGGGTGCGAGTAGACGCTGGGTACGACGAGGGCGACCAGGTGCCGGAAGCCTACGATTCGCTGCTGCTCAAAGTGATGGTCCACGCCGAGGACCGCGCCGGTGCGATCGCACGCCTTCGCCGCGCCCTCGACGAGGTGGACATCGCGGGAGTCCCGACCACCGCGCCGCTGCTGCGGCGGGTCCTCCAAACCCCCGAATTCGTGGCGGGACTCGTTCATACCCAATGGCTGGACACGCAACCCACCGCGGTGCCGGTAGCGACCGTGGCCGCACTCGCCGCCGCCTGGGCGTTCGCGCAGGTCGTGCCCGCGCCTGCGGCCGTCGCTGCGGCGGCGACCACTCCGTGGCAGACTCTGGGAAGCTGGCGATGAGGGTCCAGGTCGGCGGGTTGGCTCTCGACGCCGACGTAAGTCCGACCGGCGTGCGGCTAAGTGACGGCGAAGCCACGACCGAGCTCCGCTGCCATCGCCTGCCGGACGGCAGGATTCAGGTCGTGGGTCCAACGGGTTCGTGGCAGGTCTGGGTCGATGGGGGTCGGGCGGGCGCGGGCGGGGAAGCCGTGAATGTCCGGCGGCTTCCACCTGCCGACGCGCCGGCGCAACCCGGGGATCACGCGCTCACGCCACCGATGCCGGCCACCGTGGCCCGCGTCCTCGTTGAGGAAGGCGAGCGAGTCAGCGCCGGCCAAATCCTGCTTGCCCTCGTTGCCATGAAAACGGAGATCGTCCTGCGCGCGCCGCATGCAGGACGGGTGAGCGACCTGCGAGTCTCCGTTGGGCAGTCCGTGCGTCCCGGCGACCGCTTGCTTCAGGTTCAACATGACCCTTCCTGAACGAGCATTCTGGAAGTTCGTGCCTGCTGCGCTCATGGCGTGCAGCTCGACGCCTCGGGACAGCGGCACGGAGGAAAGCGTTCCTGGCGCCCCTGAGATCGCGGCGGTCTGGACCGAAAATGCCCAGGTCGAAGCTTCGCTGACCAACGTACTGCACAACGGGCTGCTGCTTCCGCTCGACCTCTTCGTGTGGCACGAGGGGATGATGGACGAGATGGCCGATGGAGCCGTGGGCTGTCCAAGACGAAATCCAGCCTTGGACGATGCTAACCAATGGACATCCTTCTGGACGGGAAACTGTACAGGCACCACGCACACCGTGACCGGCGACTGGTTGATCGATGTACGCCGCGAGTCGACCGAGACCGGCGTGAACCTGGACGCCGCCGAACTGCACTCCGTGGTTGGCGAGGTGCTGGCGACCGGCGAACCGTGGTACGCGGGAGGTCATTCCTCCGTGGTTTGGGAAGCCGGCGCGGATTCAGCGACGTTCGCGCTTTTTTATGGAGGGAGCTACCTCGATCCTGCGAGCGCGGGCCCCTTGAGAGCCGCCGTAAGTGGCGGCTTGTCACTGAGCGGCAACGTGGACGCGGCGGGCGTCACCGCCATCGTGGATGGTGGCATGGCTGCGGAAAGTGAGGCCATCGAGATGCGCGACCTCACGTTCGACGGGCTCGGGGGCATGCTCGGGGAGATCCGGGTGCGCGACCCTGGCACCGGCTGGTGGTCCCTGCGTTTGGACGGCGATGGCTCCGGCTGCGGAGTCCTCTCGTGGGGCAACGACAAACGAGGTGCCACCTGCGCCGCAGAAGGTCTGAACAGCCTGCTACACGCTCAGCTCAGCGCGTTTCTGGTCACGCCGCCATGAGCCCACTCCTCCTCCTCCTCCTCGGCTGCCCCGCCGAGCCCGCGGCCAAGAACGTCCAAAACACGGTTTTCGTGGCGCTCGACACCCCTCGGCTCGCCAGGCGAATCAGCATCGACTTGCGCGGCACGCTCCCGACGCGGGTGGATCTCGACCTCGCCTCCGAACCGGGTGGACTGGACCGGCTCATCGACACCTGGCTCGAAGACGACCGGCTGGAGGCGCACCTTGTCGACGTGTTCGCGGAGTCGTGGCAGCTTCGCCTCGATGTGCTGCGGCTGGAGTCCGAAGAATTTGGCCTCGGGTTCGAGCACCAGTACCACATCACTCGGGCGTTTGGCGACGAGCCCGCACACCTGATCGCCAATGTCATCGCCAAGAATCAGCCCTTCACCTCCATCGTGACCACCGACGTCACCATGGCGAACGCGCTGCTCGTGGACTTCCTGCCGGTTGAGTGGGTGGACCCCGAAGGCCAGGCCGAATGGCGTGAGGCCAGGTACACCGACGGCCGCCCCCCGAACGGCGTCCTCGCGACCAGCGGGCTGTGGCTGCGCTACCACACGACGATCTTCAACTTCAACCGCGGGCGGGCGGCCGCATTGGCCAAACTGCTACTCTGCGTGGACATCGCCTCCCGCCCCGTGGGGTTCAGTACTACCGTGGACGAAAGCACGGAAGGGCTCCAGGAGGCCGTATCCACCGACCCCGGCTGCCTGGCCTGTCACGCGTCTTTGGACCCCCTCGCCGGCACCCTCTGGGGCTTTTGGCCGTACGAGGACCGCGACCTTGGCGAGCTGGTGAACTATCACCCCGAACGCGAGGGCCTCTCCGTCGAGAGCACGGGCGTGCAACCAGCCTATTTTGGCACTCCCGTCGTGGCCGCAGCCCAGTTGGGGCAGCTAGTGGCGGCCGACCCGCGCTTCGCAATGTGTACGGCGCGCCGAACGGCGGAGAGGATGTGGGGCCGCACCACCGACGAAACAGACGAAGCCGATGTAGCGCAACTGCGCGACCAGCTCATCGAATCGTGGGACTACAAGGCGCTCTTGAGGGGGATCCTCGCGAGCGAAGAGTACCGGGCGGGGGGGCTGGTCGCCGGCGCGACCGCGGCGGACCTTGAGCGGGCCAAGCCCCGGCGGCTGCTCTCCCCAAACTCCCTGGCCAGCTTGATCGAGGAGGTAACCGGGTTTCGATGGCGCTATGTCACCTGGGACCAGCTCGACAGCGATGACACGGGTTACCGATTGCTTCTCGGTGGCGCGGACGGCGACTCTGTTCGCGTATCGAACCTTGAACCAACATTGTCCCGCTCGCTCGTGATTCGCCGGCTCGCTCAGTCGGCCGCAGCCGCGGCGTTAGGAACTGACCTGGCCGCTCCCCGCGCCGGCCGCAGGCTGGTAGGCACGACGACCGACGACATCCTCGGCCTCACCCCTGACTCTGCGGCATTCGATGCCGAGCTTGATGAGATCCACTTCCTGCTCTTCGCCTCTCCTCGCGATGAAGTGGAACGCACCGCCGAAGCCGAACTTTTCTCGGCCGCGCTGGCAGTCTCCGACGCGAAAGGGGCGTGGGCCTCGCTACTGGCGGTGCTGCTGCGCGACCCCGAACTGTGGACCTACTGATGCCCATGCTGTCCAGACGCGGCCTACTGGCGCTTGGCGCGGGGGGCCTCATGCTCCCCCGCCGCCTCTTCGCCGATTCGTCGCGCGAACATAAGTTCCTCTTTGTCTTCTGCCCGGGCGGCTGGGACGTGACCGCGGTGTTCGCGCCTGTGTTCAACGACAGCATCGACCACAGCCCCGACGACGAGCCTGCCACGGTGGGGGGGCTCCCCATCGTCGATTCCCCGGCGCGCCCCTCGGTCCACGACTTCTTCACCAACTGGGGCTCTCGAACCTGCATGATCAACGGAATGCAGGTGCCTTCCGTAGCGCACGACGTGTGCAGCCGTTGGGCGTTCACGGGCACGTCGCGGGATGGCGCCAACGACTGGTCCTCCATCATCGCCGGCAAAAGCAACACGGGTCGCATCATCCCGAACATTCACCTATCCGGCCCGTTGTACCCCCATGACTACGCGTCGGCTTCGGTCCGGGTGGGGCTCGCAGGGCAGCTCTCCAGCCTCAGCGATGGTCGTGCGCTCACAAGATACGACGGATCGCCTCCCGTGTTCATTCCCGAGCGCGACGCGCTGGAGGAAGCGTTTGTGCGTGCACGGGTGGACCGTTGGGCGGCGCGGGCCCCCGCCGGCCAGCCCAGTCGCATCGCGATCGCTGAACAGCTCGCGCTCAGCCGAAGTGAGCGAATCAAAACCATTTCGGAGCAGTTGGACCCGGGCGGGATCGACCTGTACCACACCGTTTCGGTCGCCACCCAGGCGCTCGCTTCCGGCCTTTCGCGCACAGGCGTCGTCGCCTATGGCGGCGGCGGGAACGGGGCCTGGGACACCCACTCAGGCAATGACCTACAAAATAGCTTGTTCGAGGAGCTCTTCTTCACCCTGGACCGTGCGATTGCGGATCTGTCCGCGGCCCCGGGCGAGTTCGAAGCGAGCCTGCTGGACGAAACCACGGTGGTGGTGATGTCCGAGATGGGCCGCACCCCGCAGATCAACGGGGCCGGTGGAAAGGACCATTGGACGTGGACCTCCGCGCTCTTGATCGGGGGCGGAGTCGCCGGCGGCCGGACCGTGGGGGCATGGAACGCAGACCTGCGCGGGGAGCCCGTCGAAGGCGAGACCCTCCTGCCTGGCCATCTCGGTGCCACGCTGCTCACGTTGGCGGGCATCGATCCTGCTGAATTCGTGCCTTCCACCAGCGGGAGGGTGATCACGGCGGCGCTGGGGTAGGCTCGGGTGCTGGTCCGATTGCCCATGGTATACGCAGCTTGAACCTACGAAGGTCCACCAATGCTCCGCGGGGGTCGCCGCGCTCACGCTGCTTCTGCGCCGCCGCGCGGTCCATCGGCCGGCTCGAAGCGGTCAAGCACGATGGCCACAACCATGTCCGCCATCACGTTCACGCCCGACCTGACGCGCGCAAGGATCCAATCCACGGGAACGATGAGCGGAATCGCCACGGCGATGGTGGCCGCCGGGATGCCCGCCGCGCCAAGCACCAGCGGCAGGATGATCAGCCCCGCTTCAGGAATTCCGGCGATGCCGACGCCCGCCATGATCGAGGCCAGGACCACTGTGAACTGCTGGCCTACGTCCAACGAGAAGCCGAGGGCCTGGCACAGGAAAAGCGTCGCCATCGCTTCGTACAGCATGATGCCGTCGTTGTTGAAGTTCGTACCGACGCACGCCGAGAGTCGAGCCGAGGACTCGCGAACGCCCATGGTGCGTAAGCAACGAAGGGTCACGGGCATCGTCGCAAGGCTGGAGTTGCAGGAGACCGCCGTCACAATCGCATCGAGCCCCTGTCGCACGAAACGAACGGGCGACACCCTGCCCACGGCCCAGCCCAGCAGCGGGTAGTAGACCAGGGCGTGGACCAGCAGGCCCGCGAGGATCGTGAAGAAGAACACGGACAGCGCGCGAAACACCCCGATCCCCGATTTGCCCACGACATCCGCGACGATCAACGCCACCGCGAACGGCATCGCCTCGGCAACCCACAGCAACATGCGCGTGAGCACGGCGAAGGCAGCCTCCACGAGCTGCTCCACCACGCCGATCGCGGCCTGCAGGCTGCCCGTGGCGTCGTTGCGGACCAGCCTCATGGCCGCGCCGGTCAGCACCGCGAGCACAACCACCGAGATCACCAGGTTCTTCTGAAAGGGATCGATCACGCTCTCGGGAACGAACGCCGCAAAGTTCTGAAGCGGGCTGAGCGTGGCCCCGGTAGCCGCAGCGGGTGGCGCGCCTGCGTAGGCCTTCAGGGCATCGAGACTGCCCGCCCAATCCGCGCCGGGCTGAAACGTGTTGAGGATGAGGAGCCCCAGCCCCATGGCGATGGTCACGTTCACCAAACAGATCGCCAACAATCGCATCCCGCTGGCGCCGGAGATACGCGTCTTGAAAAAGGAATCCAGGATGGCGACGAAGATGAGCGGGGTGGCGAGGGCCTTCAGCAGGCGCACCACCAGCATGCCCAGCGGACCGAGGTCTGCGTTGCCAATCCCGAACAGGATCGGACTCTTTCCGAACCAGACCCCCAGACCCGCGCCGACGATCACCCCGACCAACACTCGCAAGTAGAGGGGGAAACGCGTGCGTGGAGGAACGGAGGAGTCGATCACTTTGCCCCACTACTCCACCTTGCGCTAAACTGCGCGGATGCGTCTCCTCGCCCTCCTCGGTATCGCGCTCCCCACTGCCCACGCCGCAACCGGCGGCCCCGACACCGGGGGCATGGTCTTCACCGACAGCGACTCGTCGGGAGGACCGTCGTTCGCGTGGATCGACTCCAGCGGCGGCACCACTCTATCGCTGGGCGACGACGAGGTCGTTTCGGTAGACCTACCGTTCAACTTCGAGTTTTATGGAACATCGTACGGTGAGGTCGCGATTTCTTCCAACGGCGTCCTCTTCTTCGCCGGCGCCACGACGGCCGGCGTGGGCACCTGTCCGGGCGCGTCTACCGCCTCCACAGGCGTCGCGGCGTTCTGGGACGACCTCGGGGCCGGAACGATCACCTACGAGTCCCTCGGCGTGTTCCCCTACCGCACCTTCGTCGTAACCTGGCAGGGTGTTCCGCATGCCACCTACGGAGGTGATGCCACCTTCCAGGCTTGGTTATTGGAAGGGCGAAACGAGGTCGTGCTTCAATACGAAGACATTGCCTTCGGCGATGCCCTGGTCGATGGAGGCGCCAACGCGCTTGTGGGCTCCTTCGGCGGCGCTTCCGGTCTCCCGTGGTCCTGCACCACCGCGTTCGGCGACTACACCTCCGTGTGGTTCGGAGCCGAAGACGCGCGCCCCGCCCGCAGCGAGGTGTACGCCGACGAGCTCGAAGACCCGTGGGAAGGCGCGGACGCGTTCAATTACGCAGGCACGTCGTTGCTGGTCACCGACATCAACGAAGATGGCGAGGACGATGTCGTGGTCGGCGCCTCCGGCTACGGCGAAGGGTCGGCGTACCTGCTCTATCGCCCGTGGGGCGCGCCTTCGACCTTCGGGTCCAGCGATGCCACGTTCGAAGGTTCGGCCTCGGCCTCCCTGTTCGGCGCATCCCTCTCCGCGGGAGACGTAGACGGGGATGGCACACCCGAACTAGCCTTCGGCGCGCCGGGGCAGGACCTGCCGGGAACAGATGCAGGCGCGGTTTTCGTCTTCGAAGGCACCGCGTTCACGGGCGTCAACACGCCATCCTCAGCCGACATTTACCTGAGCGGCAACCCCACGGGCCGTCCTGGGCTGGGCACCACGCTCTCGCTCGCAGGCGACATCAACGGCGATGGCTACGGCGATATCGTGACCACCGCTCCGGGCGCAGACGACGGCGGCACCGACGCCGGCATTGCCTACGTGTTCGACGGTTCGGCCTCCCGGTCGGGTGCGTACCTGACCAGCAGCGCTTCCTCCCGAATCACGGGCGCCGCGACGGGCGATAAGCTGGGCTCGGACATGGCCGTGGGCGATATCGACGCCGACGGCTTCGACGACATCGCCATCGGCGCGCCCAGCAACGATTCCGCAGCTTCCAACGGCGGTGCCGTGTACGTCGTCTACGGTTCCACCCTCCCAGCGGGCGCCACCGGGGTCTCTACCGTTGCCGGTTGTCGCAGCACCCTCGCGCAAGCCTCCGCCTACCTCGGGACCACGATTGCAATCGGCGAAGTGGCCGGCGGCGTGGGCCTCGATTTGCTCCTGGGCGCGCCCTACTACGACTCGGGTAGCAGCGATCTCGGCGCCGTTTACGCCTTTGAAGACGTCGGCACGAGCTGCGAGCCCGACGTGGTCACGGCCGATGTGACCTTCGTCGGCAGGGCCGCCAGCGGTCGGCTCGGCTCCGCGATCGCCACAGGCGATCTCGACGGCGATGGCGACGACGATGTGCTCCTCGCGGCGAGCAACGACAACACCTACACCTCGGGCGGCGGCGTGGTCTACGCCTACACCTCCCCTCTCACCAGTGCCGCCTTGACCACCTCCGATGCCGATCACTCGGTTTTCGGCACCTGGGGCGGCGGGCGGGCGGGCACCGCGCTCAGCCTTGCGAACGGCGGTGGGGGCACCAGTCTCATCGTGGCGGCCCCGTACGCCAACGGCGACGCTTCCTCGGCCGGCGTGGTGTTCGAGTGGCCCTGGCACGACGACTTCGAAGACGACGACAGCGATGGTTTTGTGAACGCCGCAGCCGGCGGCAATGACTGCGACGATGCGGACGCCTCCGCTTGGCCGGGCGGGGTCGACACCTACGCCGACAGCGTGGATGGCGATTGCGATGGCTGGGTGGATGGCGAGATCCGGGTGCGAGAGGAAGACGCCGACTGGACCTGGGACCTCGACGGGATCGGAGGCACGGTCAGCACCAGCCTCAACTTTGAAGGCAGCACCCCTGGAGATGCCTTGACGACCCTCGGCGGGGTCACGTTCACCGGAACCACCATCGACGAGCGAACCTCCCGCACCTACCCGGTGGGTTCGGTCGGCGTGACCGTGTCTGGCGGCGTGCTCGCCATGGAATTCGACGCCCCGGTCGACGCGTTCTCCATCCACTGGCTCGACCCGGAAGGCGACTTCACGATGCAGGCCTACGACGCCACGGGGGCGCCGGTGGTGGGAGGATTCAACTTCGAGCTCAGCGCACCGAGTCTCACGGGCGGCGTGTACCGCGGCTACCTGTTCATCCAGCCCATCACATCGATCACCGTCGAATCTTCGACAGGTGACACCTTTGGCTTCGACGAGCTCCTAATTGTAGACGCTTCCGACACCGACCGGGATCTGGACGGCCAGACCGAGAACGCCGGCGATTGCGACGACGACGACGCAGACATCTACCTGGGCGCCCCCGAAATCCTCGACAATGGCATCGACGACGACTGCGATGGAACGATCGATGGCGGCGAACTCACGCTCTGGACCGACGCAACCGCCTGGGCAGCCGAGGCCGGCATCACGACGGAGACCATCGACTTTGAGACTCTCACCGCCACCGAAAGCGTGGACAGCCAATACACCGACCTCGGCGCCACGTTCGATGGCACCCCCTTCGCCGCCGACACCATCGATGGCAGCGCGGCGGTCGGCACCCTGGCCGCAAGCGCCCTCGGCACTACGCTCTCCGTCGCCTTCACGGAGCTTCAACCTGCCATCGCCTTCACCTTTATCGACCTGGACGACACCGCCACGCTTGAAGCCTGGGCCGATGGCATGCTGGTGTATTCGGCCACCGTAGCCGGCAGCGGCACCAGCGACTTCGTTGGGTTGACCGCTGAATATGGCTTCGACCAACTCGACATCTCCGTGGCGAGCGACACGTTCGGCATCGACGACCTCCTCTTCTCTCAGCTCGGCCTCGACGACGCCGACGGGGATGGCCTGACCGAGCTCGAAGGGGACTGCGACGACGACGATTCCACAACTTTCCCGGGCGCCCCCGACCTCTGGTACGACGGCACCGACAGCGACTGTGCCGGGAACGACGACGACGACGCCGACGCCGACGGGGTGCCTGTGGCCTCGGACTGCAACGACGATGACGCTGCGGTCTACCCCGAAGCCACGGATGACTGGTACGACGGCGTAGACTCCGATTGCGACGGCGCCGGGGACTACGACCAGGATGGAGATGGGTTCGATTCCGACGGCGGCGGCGGCGGCGAAGACTGCGACGACACCGACGCCGGCGTGAGCCCCGATGCCACCGAGGTCTGGTACGACGGGATCGACACCGATTGCGACAACGGCGACGACTACGACGCCGACGGCGACGGCCACCCGATGGGCGCCGGCCTCGGCGGCGACTGCGACGACGGGGACGCCACGGTGAGCCCCTCCGCCTCCGAGACCTACTACGACGGGGTGGACAACGACTGCGAGCCCGGCACCGACGACGAAGACCAAGACGCGGATGGCTACCTTTCCACCAGCGTCGGCGGCGACGACTGCGACGACGGCCGCGCCTCGGTGTACCCCGCCGCCCTGGGGGATGTCTGCTACGACGGAGAAGACACCGACTGCGATGGCAGTGACGATTACGACTGCGACACAGACGGCTATCAAAGCTCCGACTTCGGCGGCGATGACTGCGATGATTCCGATTCAGGAATCAACCCTTACGTCACCGACACGATGGGTGACGGCGTGGACAGCGACTGCGACAACGGCCTTGAGTACGACTTCGATGCCGATGGCTACGATGGAGAAGCCTACGGAGGCAGCGACTGCAACGACAGCGATGCCACCGTATTCCTGGGGGCTCCCGACACCTGCTACGACGGCATCGACAGCGATTGCAACGGGGCCAGCGACAACGACTGCGACCTCGACGGCTACGACGATCTCTCCCGCGGCGGCAGCGACTGCATGGACGAAGACCCGACCATCCACCCCGACGCCGACGACTTCCCCTACGACGGCATCGACCACGATTGCGATGGTGCGGACGAATACGACATCGATGGCGACGGCTACACCAGCGACTGGTACGGCGGTGACGACTGCAACGACGACGACGGCACGGTCTACCCCGGCGCGATGGACGCCTGCTACGACGGCGAAGACACCGACTGCGCGGGCGACGACGACTACGATTGCGACGCCGACCTGCACGCCAGCGACGCCTGGGGCGGCGACGACTGCGACGACGCCGATGCGGCGATCAACCCGGACACCGCGGAAGTGAGCGGGGATGGCATCGACCAGGACTGCGACGGGCTCGACCCCGTAGTGTGTACCGATTGCGATGGCGATGGCTACGACGACCTGACCAGCGGCGGCACGGACTGCAACGATGCCGACGCCACCATCTACCCCGGAGCGCTCGAAACGCCTTACGACGGGATCGACGCCGACTGCGCAGGGGATGACGACTACGACCGCGATGGCGATGGCGACCGCGCCGCCCTCGGCGGTGGAGGGGACTGCGACGACCAGAACGCCCTCCTCGCCAGCACCAACACCTTCGACGGTTGCGGGTCGGGCGACGAAGACTGCGACGGCGATCTCGACGACGACTGCGTGGACACGGGCGGGCCCGATGACAGCGGCGAAACCGGCGAAACCGGTGAGACCGGCGCCCCCCCCGACACAGACACCGCCCCCGACGACTCCGGCGACGACGACTGGCGGCCCGAGTCCGAGGAAGTCACCCCTCCCAAGGAGATCGAACGCGGGGGTGGTTGCGGCTGCGAAACTCCGGCACCATCCGCCGGGGTCGCAGGGCTACTGGTCGTCGCGGCAGCAGCGGCTCGGCGTCGCCGGGCGTAGCTCGGTCAGTTCGTGTAGTCGCTCGGCTTCTGCCGGCGAGGACGGTCGTGGTCTTTCCCGCCCTCCAACACCTGAAACTTGGTCAGCTCCTTCTCGATCGCTCGCTTGCGGCGGCCGAGCTTCCAGCGGCGGAACGAACCCCCATCCAGCCACGTTGTTGCCCACGCGGCCAGCCAAGCGAACACGAGGTGGGCCGAGTTCACATCCCTGTAGGCGGCGAGGTTCAACAATGAAAGCAGGCCCACGAGCCAAGCGACCACCTCGGCTTTTAGAGGCAAAACCATCATCCAGCGCACCTGCGCCCCGCGGTTGGTAAGCGCGAACCAGACGAGCATGGCATCGAGCCACCAGAACGGTCCGGAGACGGCGCCTGGCTGCAACCACCCTGTCAAACCGGCCATCAACGAGCCAAACGTGGCGATCGCCCACGTAATGAACGTGCTCGTCCAGAAGCGCCGCGTGCCGAGGCATTCGTGCGCCGTGTCCATGAAGAAGAACAGCATCACCCAGCCGATCACCGCGGAGATCGGAGTTCCCTGGACGAGGGTGTAGGTGAGCGGCTGCCAAGGCTCGAAACCGTTCCCCAGCGGGGAGAGAGCGAACAGAGAATCCAGTTGGCCGGGCCAGACTATCTGAGGCAGGTACGCGACGATCATCACCCCGAGGGTGACGCGCACGCGCAGCGACCAACTCCGGGCAAGATCGAGGGGGGGGCGGGGCGCACGGTCCATACATCGCCCCTATCGCCTTGCGCCCGTTGGCGCGGCGGGCGAAAGGCAGGCGTGGTTCTCACCCTGCTGTTGTGCCTGTCCTTCGCTGGTGCCCACCCGGCGGGCGCGACAAACGCGTCCAACCCACGCGGAGGCATGCCCGGGCAGCGAATAGAAGCCACTGTTGCACCCGGCCATGTCCGGGTCGACTACTTCGTGGAGCTGGCGGCGGTCCGCATGCTTCAGGACGCGCGGGCGGCCGGCGCGGAAGGCCCGGCGTGGGCTGCAAAGCGGGTGGAGGAGCTGCGCCCCGGCGTTCGCGTGCGTTGGAACGGCAGCGACCTCGCCCTCACCACGATCGTCGTGCCCGAACCGGCGAAGCTGCAGGGAGTGGGCGAAGTGGAGCTGCACCTGGCGGCCGAAGCGACCCTTCCGCCCTCCCCCGGCACCCTCGAGCTGCGGATGGACAACTTTCCGGACGAAGCCAGCTTCTTTGCCGCCAGCGTCACGGTGGATGGGGCCTTGGTGGTGAGAGAAACCAGCCTGGGGCGCGTGGTCGGCGGGCGCTTGCGGGACAACCAGCACGGCGCCTGGAGGCGCGACGATCGGGCTCGCATCACGAGCCTCTCGCTCCGGCCGACGCGGCTCTGGGAATCGGGGGTGACCGGTCCCCTCCCTGCACGCCTCGAAGATCTCCTGCCCCCCATCGTGAGCGGCTGGGTGCTGGCGGGGGGAATCGGAATCTCAGCGTGGGGAATTCTCGGGTACCTTGCGTGGATGCGGCGCGTCCGATCGGCTCGGGCGAACTCCGAAACATAAATGATAACTTAGCCTTCTCCCGCCGGGAGAAGGTGGCGCGTCCCGCGTTCCACCGGAGGCTAACCGCCAACGGCTAATAGCTAAGCTACGAAGTTCGCTAAGTGACCGGCATTGCCACTAAGCCCCATCGCTAACCCACCCGATAGCTCGTCACGAGCAACTCCCGGATCTTGCCCCTCCCCGCACCCACCGAGTTGATCGATCGCGACGCGAGTACGTGGTGTTTGTACATCCCCGGCTGCTCGTAAAGCGACTCGATAAACTCGGAGGTACTGTTGGAAGCCATCCAGTCGCAACGGCGGCCGATGCGCACCAGCAAGTCGCGCAGGGCGGTCTGGTCGTCGCGGGTAAAGGCATCCTTGGCGTAGGCCGTAAACGAAGAGGTGGCCGACAACGGTTCATACGGCGGATCAAGGTACACAAAGTCTCCGTCGCGAATGAAACGCTCGCAATCTCGAAACGAGGATGTTTCAAGGGTCACGCCCTGAAGGAGGAGTGAGACCCCGCGAAGCTTCAAGGGATCAAAGATAGCGGGATTCTTGCTGTCCCCCATCGGCACGTTGAACCCGCCCTTTCTGTTCAGGCGATGCAGACCGTTGAAGCAGGTCTTGTTGAGGTAGAGGAACCTCGCGGCCGCCTGGACGGAACCCGGGTCGGGCGCTGCGCCCCTCACCTCGTAATAGTACGCCTTTCGGTCCGCGTGGGGAAGCCCCGGAGCGTTGTGGCGGTCACGATGATCCGTGAGGAGGGGGATGAGCAGGTCCAGGTGGTCACGAACGTGCACGAACAGGTTGACCAGCTGCGGATTGGCGTCGAGCAGCGTGCAACGGGCCGGCTTCCGGGTCTGAATCACATCGAAGAACACGGCTCCGGACCCCATGAACGGCTCGACGTACCCGCGGCCCGCCAACGAGGCGGGCATCAGGGCCCGGAACTGGTCAAGCAGTTGGGTCTTGCCCCCCGCCCACTTCAAGAAGGGTCCGGAATTCATCGGTGGACTCGCCCGAGCGCCAGGGTTTTCCTCGCCAGGGAAGAGAGCGCCATCCCATCTACCTCCGCGAACGGAACCCAACGGACCTCTGGGTAATCCACGGGGCGCGCCTCGCCGAGCAGGTGTGCGGCCACCACAGTCGTCTCCAGGTGCAAGTGGCTGAAGGTATGAGCGATGACGCCCAGTTCTGCCAGCGCCTCGATGCGCGCCCCCACCCGGGCAAGCAGCACGTCGCTGAGTGAGGCCGCATCGGCCCCCGCGAGCGTTCCGCCCGGCAGCTCCCACAGACCGCCCAGCAGCCCCGCCTCCGGACGCCGTGCCAGCAACAATCGTCCATCCCGCACGATCCACGCGGCCACGGCGCGCGAACGCGGCACCGCCTTCTTGATTTTGGCCGCCGGATATCGCTCGGGTTCACCCACGCCGGCACAATCCGCACGCAACGGACACACCCCACATTTGGGTGCCCTCGGCGCACACACCATGGCACCAAGCTCCATCAGCGCCTGATTGTAGTCTCCGGCTTCCCCCTTTGGAAGGTTGCGTGCCGCGGTCTCCCAAAGCCATGCCTTGACTGGCGATTCAACGGCATGAAGTCGCGACAGCACCCGCTCCACATTGCCATCCACAACCGGGGCATCGATCCCAAGCGCGATGGACCCGATGGCGCCCGCGGTGTACGGGCCGACCCCCGGAAGTGCCAAAAGGCCCTCCAGGTTCTTCGGAAACCCCCCATTTGCCACCACCGCCTGGGCCGCCGCCTGGAGATTGCGCGCCCTCCGATAATAGCCCAAGCCGCTCCACCTTTCGAGCACGCGCTCGGTGGGTGCCGCCGCCAGTGCTTCGACAGTCGGAAAGGACTTCATGAAGGCCGCAAAGTAGGGCAGAACGGTGTCCACCCTCGTCTGCTGACACATCAATTCGCTCACCAGTGTTCGGTACGCCGAAACCTCCAAACGCCAAGGCAAAGGCCGCTGATGTGCGCGGTACCAACCGAGCAGCGCGACCACATCCATGCTATTCCCAATCCACCTCGGCCTTTCCTGCATCGAGGAAGACCCGGGCCGCGATATCGGTGTTTTCGACCGGAAGGATCGCCATCTCTTTGCGGTCCAGGTTGTCCCACCCGCCGCCGGTCGGCCCGGACTCGAAGCTGAAGGCCAAGGGGCGGCCTGGGGCCTCCCAGAACTTGTCGGCCGAGCCCGCCTCGATCGATCCGCTCTCATCCTTGTCGGTGCCCGCCCACGACAAAAGCCCGCGGTCTACCAGGAACTCAAAGCGATCGCCATCGGTCGCGGGCGCGCTGCCCGACTGGATAAGGAAGCTGATGGCGCCGCGATCGGACACATAGCGGGTGTCGTCGAACGCCGCGGATTCCTGTTTGCCCGACAAGCTGCCGGTGACAGTCCACGAAACGACGGAGCTGTCGTACACGACTTCCCACGACTCGCCGCGCGCCACACCGCCGCACTGCGACATGGTGATCTGTTCGCCGGTGCCGTAGCTATCCACCGCCAACGAAGCATCGCTGACCGGACCCTGGTCCTGCAAATACGAATAGATGGCGCCCGAGCTTGAATCCAACAGCTCGTTGGGGCCATGGGGACCGCGCTCGGTCACGACGCCACAGCCCGTGGTGGCGTCGAGCATGAACACAAAGCCATCCTGGGTGGCGACCACGACGGCCGGTGCAAAGGGGTAGGCGCCCCACGCAGTCAACTGCTGAAGCCGGACCGAACCGACGCTGGCGGACAGCCCGGAAACGGGGGCCCCCAGATCGATGCCCTGAACCTCGGGGTCGGCGGGGTTCGGGTCGAACCAAGTGCCAGCCAGAAGGTCGTAGACGTCCACTCGGGTCAGGGCCACGGGGGCCACAAAGAGCCTCTCGAAAGCGGTGCCATCGCCAAGGAGACCGGTCTGCCAGGCCACATCGATGACCGGAGCGGCGGTGACAAGGGTGCTCACGGTGGCGGTCGCGGCATCGCCTGCGAAGACGACCCGGTACACGGCGGGGTTCTTGGCATCGGCCACGAACAGTTCCCCCACGTCGGAGATCGCCATGCGCCAAGGGGATGCCCCCGCCGGAAGGGCGATAGTGCCGAGCGTTTCTCCCGTGAAGGGGTCAAGAACGAGCACCGAAGGCACTTCCCCTTCCACGGCAACGAAGAGCTGCACGCCATCGCCCAGCAAAGACGTTGGGCGGCCCGACACGGACCACTCCTTGACCCCGGTGTCGGTCTCCAGCTCGAAGCGGTCGCCTTCCGTACCGGTTCCGGTGAGCTCGAACTCAATCTGCCCGCGGTCCGAGACGTAGGTTTCTCCAGCCAAAGGCTCCCGTTCCTGGGTGCCCGAGCGGCTGCCCTTCGCCCACCACCGCCCGCTGCCGTATTCGATGGACCACAGTTCGGTGGTCGTGAACCCCGCACGCAGGACTACGGAGCCCATCGTTGCCACATCGCCGCTGTCATCGGCATCGAAATAGGTTGGCTCTCCCGCGGTGGGCGCCACTTCGATCGGCGCGCCATCCTCGCCCACGCCGGTGATGTAGGGAACTTGTAAGAGCGTTTCCGAGGCCACATCCAGGGCCCACAGCTCCACGCGGCCCGCAAGCGCAAACGCCGCGACATCCCGCAGTTGGCGACTTTGACCCGTGCTAATCGCTGACGCACGCAAAAACGACGCCATGCTGTCGTCGGTGAGGAGGCGGCCTTCCTTCAAGTCGAGCGGAATGATGTCGCCGCTGCGACTGTTGCTCACAAAACCCACGGGGCGGTCGAAGGGCAGATCGGCGGACTCCGGCAGCCAGGCGGCGCCCGAAGGACCATCAAAATGAAGAGGGATGCCGACACTTTCGGCACAACCCAGGATGAGCAGCGCAATCATCGGTTGACCACCCAGGTGATGGGGTCGAGGAACGTGGGGCTGGCAGGATCGCTGTCGAGGACCAGGATCGTGCTGGAGGCGTAGTCTCCGACCTCCCCCGTGTAGTTGCCGACATACGCCCGCGTGCCATCCGGGCTCACGACGACCGCGTAGGGGTTCTCGCCAACGTTCTCCAACTCGCCCACCAGGGTCCCGAGCGGACCGAGGGAGAGATCGTAGACGCTGACGCTGTTGGCGTTGAAGTTGGTCACGAACAGGTGCTTGCCATCGGGGTGCATCGCCATCTGACCAGGGCCCACGGCGCTCTGGGTGTTCACGCCACGGTCACGCTCGAACGAACGAGGAAGAGGCAGCAATCCTTTAAGGCGGTCGCGCAGCACGTCGGTGTCGGCGTCGTCCTCCACGTCATCAACCCGAAGCACAATGACCGCCTCGGGCTCATCCATCAGGGCGTAGAGCGTTCCTTCGGCACGGTTCACGAGAATGTCGCGCACGCCGGAATCGCTTCCGGTGGAGGTCTGCACCAACAACGCCGCCTCGATCCCAAGGTAGTTCAGGTCGGCCCATGTGCTGGTGCTGTCATCGCGCACATCGATTGCGTACACGACCGGCACCAACTTGCAGCCGACGTAGAGCAGGCCCGCAACATCGTCGAGCGCCAGGCTCATACAGCCCCAGCCGACGAAGCTCGCATCGGCTGCGGCAAAGTCGAGGGAGATCGCGGGTTCATCGTTCGGAGGCACGATGGTGAAACCCCAGGTGTCGGCTAACGTCGGCAGCGAAAGCATGCGGTGTACGCGATCCGGCTCCCGCGCCGTGGCCCGGCCCACCCGCTGCTTGCCGCCATCCAACCCTGCGTAGCTAAGTTCCCAGCCCGTGGAGACCTTGACCACGACCGGCCGCACGACGCCTTCGACACCGAGCGCGCCGCCCGCAACTTCGAGCACGGACCGAGTTTCTCCGGTCGCATTCTCTGATTCCGCCCAGTCCAGGTCGCCCACGTTCCGCTCGGCGTAGCCAAGCTGCCAAATCGAACCATCGAAGCCGCTAAACCACATGCGGTCCACATCGCCATCGCGCACGACAAACGGTTGCGCCACGCCCGAGTCGTTCCAACTGCCGGGCGCACCCGCGTCGAACTGCCAGGGGTAGGGATCGCCGGGTAGCCGCGCAAACGTGAGCCCACCATCCACGCTGTCGAGGGCGCTGACGCGCCAGCCGCCGCCATCCGAGGCCGTGACCCAGAGTCGAACACTACCGTCGTCCAGGACCTGCACCGACCCCGGAACGACAGAGAGAGCCTCCCAGTCTTCCGTTCCGGTGTAGACAGCCTTGTCCTTGCGTGTCCAGGTCACGCCATCCGTGCTGTCGGCGCGGCCCACAGAGGTGATGTCGCCGGCTTCGCCCGCGTAGAACATCACCCACGCGCCATCGATCTCGGCCACCACGGCATCGTGTACGGCATCCGCATCGAAGCTGCCTTCCGGGCCGGGTTCAAGCACTGCCTCGTCGTCGAACACCAGGTCGCTGCCGGTGAACGTGCCGCCTTCCCAGGTCGCGTGGCCGATGCGGGCTACGCCATCGTTGCCGCGCAGATCGAGCCACACGTCGTTGCCCACCCACGAGGTCACGGTCACGCCGTCATCGCCGATGGCACCCGCCTCTTCGGGGCCCGCCACCTGCCCGATGGCAATTTGCAGGCTCCAGCCTTCCACGCCTGAGCCGATCAGCTCGCCCGCGCCCACGGCAGCCGCAAAAACGATTCCCTGCTGGTTCTCCAGTCGGAACGACGATTCATTCGCGATCTGGAGCGCCACGCCATCTTCGAGATGCGCGCCCGGTTCGCCCGTGAGGAGCGCGCGGGATGCCGCCCAGGTCATGCCATCGAAGGAGGCGGAATCGAGCAGAGTCACGCCGTCATCCGCTACGGTCAAGCAGTGGTACTGCCCGCTCCAGTAGCCAACGGAGGGAGATGCCATTGCTGAGGTTGTCCCCTCATCTTCTGTCCAATCGAGCAGGTCATCGCTCCAGGCGGAATGCAGGACCGAGATCCCATCCGCGCCCACGTCGGAGAACCACATGCGCCAGCGGGACACTTCGTTGTCCCACAGCACGGTCGGGTTGCCCACGCTGCCGGCGGCGTTGCTGAACAACGTGCCTTGGCGATTGAAATTCGTGCCGTCGGTGGAGGTAGCCAAATCGAGGGTGCTGGATTCGGCGCCCGCCGCATAGAACATGAACCACGTTCCGAACGAGGAGACGACGAAGGGATCGCCGAGCGCGCCTTCCGCTTCGGTGGGTTCCAGCACCGCATCGCTCTCGAAGGCCCAGAACTCGCCCGTGCCATCGTCGGCGGCAGCGCGAATGGCCCCCTGGTCCACGAAGAAAAGTCGACCGGTCGAGACCCCTGATTCACCAGCATCGGTGAGCATCCAGGCGGGATCCCGCGTGGTGGTGCCCTCCGCTTCGTCCGCCAGATCGACATCGTGGGCGATCCCGCTGCGAACCCAGGTGGATTCGCCGTT
>CAMBIK010000032.1 GCA_945867435.1 Klebsiella pneumoniae | reverse complement strand
GGTCCCAACGCCTATAAAATTCTGCGCATCGCCTATCCACAGATGTACGCGACCGAAGTGAAGGCGGCGACCCGCTCGTTCCCCTGGGATTTCGAGCTGTTTCACGCCCTAGTGCGGGAAGAATCAAACTTCAACAAGGAGATCAAGTCCCACGCCGGGGCCTGTGGGCTTAGCCAGCTCATGCCGGCCACGGCAAAAATGGTCGCCAAGCAGATGGCCCGTCCGTACAGCTCCAGCCAGATCTACGACGTGGACACCAATCTGGCGATTGGGGGGTACTACCTCAATTCCCTGCTGGAGGACTACGGGGGAAGCCCGATGCTCGCCCTTTCTTCCTACAATGCGGGACCGGGAAACACCGCCCGCTGGGTGGCGGCTCTCCCTGCGAACGCCCCGGTGGACACCTACACCGAGAGCATCACGTTCCGGGAAACACGGCACTACGTGAAGCGGGTCACCAGCACCTGGCTGATGTACCGGCTTCTGTATGGCGAAGGTCGCTCCATCCCCGACTGGGGAGCCCTCGTCGTGGATGCTTCACCGGGTTAGGCCACCCGGTGCCCCGCCCCGAACTGCCCCCGGTCGTCGCAGCGTTCGACGCCAGCCAACGACGCACGATCGCCATGGTCGCCGACGTGTGTACGCGCCTCGAAAGCGGAATGTACGCCCGCGATATCGTAGAGTTGGCTGAAGGCCGCCTGAGCGCCCACGGCTTCAGCACCTGGTACCACCCTCCCGAGGTGGAGATCGGCAGCGACATCGGCCGCAAGGGTCCGCTGCCGCGCCTCGGAAAAGGCAGGGTGCTCGCAGAAGGAATGCTTGTCAGCATCGACATCGGGCCCGGCACCGCGGAATCCTATGGCGACTTCGGCGTGACCCGCGTATTTGGCGCTGGCTCCGAGCCATTCGTGCTGGAGCAGGCTCGAGAATGTACCCGCGCGGCGTGCGGGTTTGCCAGCCGATGGAAGACCTGCGGGGAGCTCTTCATCGTCAGCCAGGCATGGGCCACCAACCAGCGGCTCACGCTGCGGAACACCAACGCCGTGGGCCACCGGGTCTTACCGCGAGAAGGCCTGCTGGCCACAGGATTTCCGCGCTCCGCTCACGTTGCGACTCTCCTCCCCCGAAACCGCCTGCATCGCCTTCACCCCGTGCGGCTAGACGGCATTTTCGCCGTGCGGCCGGTGGTCACGGATGGCACGCAAGCTGCCGCCTTCGAAGAGATGATCTACATTCACGAGGACATCAAGTGCATCCTCGGGCGCGCCAGCCTCGCCGACGTCGGTACGCTCGACGCGTAAGTGCGGTGGCGGCAGGCCATGAGAATCGAACTCACCGGGCAACCCCTTCCGAGGCGCCCCGACCGGTTTTGAAGACCGGGGCCGGCACCAGCGCGGCACGGCCTGCCAACCCTAGCCTATCATGCAACGGGAGAAAGGGCTTGCCACCCTTTCCCCCTATCGTACCCTACCCTCCGGCCTCCAACCTGAGGTTTCCAGCCTGCGGCGCCCAGCGCGTTCGTAACGCGCCGGGCGGGGTACTCTCCCCCTCTCCGCGGTCACCGATGGCGCGTGGCCGGTCATGCTCTTGGGCGGAGCGGAATGCGCCATGGGTCCCTAATGCGCCGAGCGACGGCACGCCGACCTACTCACCTCGGAGCTTCTTCTCCAACGCCGCCACCCGCTTCAGCAAGTCGGGGATCTCCTTCTGAGCGGCAGCCACCCGCAGCCAATCGCGATGGTTCATGGCCGGGGATCCCGTGCGCCTCTCACCTTCCGGCACATCGGAGGTAACCATGCTCATCGCGCCCACGGTCACCCCCGCGCCGATGTCGAGGTGGCCGAGCAAGAGGGTGCGGGCGGCAAGGGTCACCCCCGCGCCGGTCCGGGTGCTGCCGGCGACAGCGCTGTAGGCAACCAGCACGTTGTGGGGGCCCAGCTCGGCACCGTGACCGACTTGCACCAGATTATCCAGCTTAGTCCCCGATCCGACCACCGTATCGCCCAAGGCGGCGCGGTCCACACAGCTGTTCGCGCCGATCTCCACGTCGTCGCCGACCAGGGCCCGACCCGTCTGAGGGATCTTCACGAGTCCCGAAGCGGACGGCACGAACCCGAAACCTTCCCCCCCTACGACGGCACCGGGGTTCAGGACTACGCGATCACCGACCACGCAGCCATCCATCACCACACTTCCCGCCATCAACAGGCAGTCTCGCCCCACCGTGGCCCCCGCCCCCACATAGGTGTGCGGCTGCAGCACGGTCCCCTCCCCCACGGTCGCTCCCGCCCCGACGTACGCGAAGGCCAACACGGTGGCTCCCGCGACCGAGCCTTCCACCACCGCCAAAGGGTGAACCCCCGGCTCGGGAGTCGGAGCGGGGTGGAAGAGGGAAAGGGCCCGAGCAAACGCCAAGTACGGATCGGCACAGCGGACCACGACCTTTCCGCATGCGGGCTCGTTTTTGCCCACCAGCACGGCGCCGGCCCGACTCGCTCGGAAAATGGCGACGTAGCGACGATTCGCCAGGAACGAAAGCTGGTCGGGACCGGCAAGCTCCAGGCCGGCCAACCCCGTGATCTCGAGATCGACATCGCCCTCTACGGCTCCGCCGATGGCGGACGCCAAATGCGAGAGCCTCACGCGGCTACTTCTTCGGCGCGACGGCCGGATTGGCGGCGTTGTACCGCTTGATCAATTCGCCTGTGATATCTACGGATTCCGACCAGTAGACCACGCCGCCCTCGGTGGCTTCGAGCACCACGGTGTACCCGCGTTCCTGGCCAATCGCGACGGCGATCTTCTTCATCTTCTCGATGAAATCCTGCATCGCGGCGTAGTACGCCTGCTGCATCTCGGACTCGTACCGCGAGTAGGTCTGTTGGAATTCCATGTTCGTCTTCATGAAATCCTCTTCTTTGGATTTCCGGGCGGAGTCGCTGAGGATGACCGACTGCTTCTCGAGATCGACCTTCTTCGCTTCGAGCGACTTCTGCATCTTTTCGATGGTGATCTTGCGTTCGCCATACATCCCCTCGAGCTTCTTGCGAACCCCGGACGCCTCATTGACGTCGTTCAGCGCCTTTTGGAAGTCTACGACCGCAACCTTCACTTCAGCGAAGGCGGAACCGGCGACACACAAAGCGATCGTCAAGAGCAGGAAGAAGCGTTTGAACATGATGAGTCTCCCGGAGCCGCTAGAAAGCGCTCCCGATGGTGAAGTCGAAGACGGCCTTGCGTTCGTCGGGGTAGGGCTTCAGCGGGAACCCCCACTCGAAGCGAAGCGGGCCGATGGGGCTAAACCAGCGCACGCCGAAACCGACGCTGGTGCGGAGGTCGAGCAGGTCGACATGACCATCGCCGTACACATCCCCGAAGGTATTGCCCGCATCGAGGAAGGCGACCAGCGAAATCCCGGCCGACTTGATGATCGGCGATTCGATCTCAAACTGGTTGATCAGGGTTTCCGTGCCGCCGATGACGAGGCGGTCGTCTGCGGCCTGGGGGTCGTCGGTACCCACGAACGAGGAGCGTTCCTGGCCGTAGTCCCGGTAGCCGGCGCCCCGGATGGACGGACCGAGCGCGTAGGGTTCAAAGCCGCGAATGCTCAGGATGCCGCCCGCCCGATAGCGGTGGATGTAAGGCACGATGCTGCCGTCGGTGCTCTGGATTCGACCGGCGCTCAGGTTGTACTTGAACACCAGCCAATCATCCTTGACGAGCGGCTGGTAGAAGCGGAAGTTCGCCTTGGTCTCCCAATAGTTGAAGTCGCCCCCGAAGATGCTCGCGACCTCCTTGTCGTTGAGACGAAAGCCGCCCGAAAGGTCGGTGGAGAGCGAAAACTTGACGCCGCGCGTGGCGTTGATCCGGTTGTTCCGCTTGTCGATCTCAAAGGTGATGCCGCCGGAGGAGGTGACGCCGTTCCGGTAAAGCTCGCCTCCGAACAGGCGTTCCTTGTATTCGTCGAGCGAAAGCAGACCGTTGTCTTCAAGGGTGTAGTCGAGGGCGAGGCGAATGTCGTCACGCGCGTCGAGATACCGACCAACCTGGAAAACACCGCCGCGCTGGTACTCGTTTTCGATGTAGCTGCGCTGGTTGTAGAATCCGCTCATCCGAAGGGTCCAGCGGGAGTCCAAGAAGTACGGATCGTAGAAGTCGATGTTCGCTGTCTGGGTAGGTTTGCTGATGTTGCCGGCGATCGACACCACCCAACCCAGCCCGAAGAAGTTGGACTTCTGAATGTTGGCGGTGAGTAGGAACGAATCGACCGACGAGAAGCCGGCGCCGACCGTGAAGCTGCCGGTGGGCCGTTCGGACACATCCACGTTCATGTCGAGGGTGCGTTCTTCGGCCGCGCGAGGCGTGCTGATCTCGACCGTCTCAAAGAAGCCGAGGCGTTCCAGGCGTTCGCGGGCTTCGCGGATGCGGCTGCCCTGGTAGTCTTCCCCTTCGTTGATCGGGATCTCACGACGAACCACCTTGTCAAAGGTCGGATCGTTTCCCGTGATGTTGATGTGACCGATCTTCATCTTCTCACCCTTCTGGATGTCGAAGGTGAGATCCACCACGCCCGATTCGGGGTCGGGAGAAGGGAGCGGCACGATGTTCGCGAAGGCGTAGCCTTGATCGCCGTACAGATCGGAGATGCGCTGGGTAACGCCCTGCATGGTGGTGATCTTGAACCAGTCGCCTGTCTTGATCGGCTGGTTCTGGCCCGAGAAGTCAAACAGACGCCTTTGAACCTTCGGGGACCATTCATCGGTGATGACGACCCCGGCCTTCTGGTCGCGCACGAAGGCGTCCTCGACATCGCGCAGGTCCTTCCCATCCGCCAACGCCCGGACTGCGCCCTCGGTGAGCCCTTCTGCGGCGAGAAAATCCCCGGAGAGACTGAGCTTGCCGATCTTGTACCGCGGGCCTTCCGTGACGTGGATGGTCACGAAGATGTGGCGTTTGTCCGGGGAGAGGAACACCTTGGGCTCATCGACCTGGGCCTCGACGTAGCCTTCTTCCAGCAGCACCGAACGAACGACGTAGGTGTCGTTCTGGAGATTGTCCTCGATAAAGTTGCCGGAGCTGGTGAGCCACGGAACGATCCCGCCTTCCTTGGTCTGGAGGAAGCGTTTGATCTTCGCGTCAGGCACGCCCACGTTGCCCGTGATGTCCACACTCTGGACGATGACCTTGCGGTTCTCGATGATCCGGAACTCCAGATCCACGAGGTCGTCTCCCACCGGGGTGAGCACGGGTTCGACGGTCGCGAGGTAGAAACCCTTCTCAAGGTATTTATCCCTAATCGTACGGACGTTTTGAGCGATCCGCTGGTCGGAAGGAACGCTGAGCGTGGTGATATCCACCGCTTCGCGAAGATCATCGTCCTTGATCTTGTTGTTCCCTGAGAACACCACCTTCTGGATCGCAGGCTTCTCCGTGACAACGAAGGTGACCACCTGGCCGGCCTCGGTGGTCGCCACACGAACAATCAGGTCGTTCACATAGCCGGTGCGCCAGATCGCCCGAATGTCCCGCTGGAGCTTCCAGGGGGCCAACGTGTCCCCCGTGCGGAGACCCACCGCATCGAGGATGGCGGCTTCTTCCACGCGACGCAGACCCACGACCTGCACACGGGCGACCGTGCCCATGGCCACGAGCGGCGCCCCGGCGGCATCGACCACTGGGGTTTCGACGGGGGCAACAGGTGCCTCCGCCAAAGCAGCGAACGGCAGAAGTCCTGCAGCAAAGGCCGCGACGAGTCGCTTCATGCAGCCTCCACGAAGCGGCCGTCGTTCACGCGGAGCACGCGCGGAAAGCGGCTCGCAAGCTCGACCGAATGGGTCACCACGACCAACGTGGACCCGTGCGCCTGGTTCAGTTCCAACAGCACGGACATAACCTCGCCGGCGGTGTGCGGGTCGAGATTGCCGGTCGGCTCATCCGCAAGGATCAAGCCTGGTTTCATCAAGAGGGCGCGCGCGATGGCCACCCGTTGCTGTTCGCCGCCGCTGAGCTCGCCCGGCTTGTGGCCCAAGCGGTGCGACATGCCAACCGCGACCAACGCCTCGTGCGCACGCGCACGGGCCTCGATCCGAGGCACCCGCGCCACGAGGGCTGGAATGGCCACGTTGTCGAGCGCGGAGTGGTCGGGGAGGAGGTGGTGGAACTGGAAGATGAACCCCACGGTTCCGTTTCGGAAGCGGTCCAGGCTGTCGGTGCTTCGTGCGTACAGCGAAGCCCCATCCACCATCACCGTTCCTTCGGTGGGCGGTTCCAGCCCGCCAAGGAGGTGCAGAAAGGTAGATTTCCCCGAGCCGCTCTGACCGACGATCGCCGCCGAATCCCCAGCCGCGAGCACGAGATCAACCCCGCGGAGCACTTCGATCCGTGCCCCACCCTTAACGAAATGGCGCGACACGCCCTGAACTTTGATCTCGACGCCCATCATTCGTACCGAAGGCCGTCGACAGGGTGCAGGGCGGCGGCCCTCGACGACGGGTAGAGGGTCGCCAGGAAGCAGATAAGCACGGCACCGATCGCCACGAACGCAACCGTTTCGGGAACGATGACCACCGGCAGGGAGTCGAGGTAGTACACGTTGGTGTCGAGGGGGTATTGGTAGCGGGAGAGCAGAAAACACCCCGCTAACCCCAACGCGACGCCGAGGCAGGTGCCGACGACACCGACGGCGAGCCCCTCCATCACAAAAATGGTGCGGATCATCCGCGCAGACGCGCCCAACGCCTTGAGGATGGAGATCTCGCGCGAACGGGTGACCACCATCACGATGAGGTTGGTCACGATTCCTAGAGCCGCCACGCTCACGATCTGGGCCAGGATCAGCCCCATGACGTACTTCTCCATGGACAAGGCACTGAACAGCGCCTCGTTCATCGTGAGCCAGTTCTTGGCGAAATACATGGGGCCCACGGCCTGTTCCACGCGCGCTGCCAGGTCGGCTACCTCCCACAGAAGTCCTTCCTCGACGCGAGCTTCCAAGCCGGTCGATGCGTCGGTGAACTGCATGAACTCCTGGGCATCGGCGAGGGTGATGTAGCTCCACTTCGTGTCGTATTCGTACATGCCCGTGTGAACGAGCGCCGCCACGCGGAACGTTCGCATCGTGGGCATGGGCATGCCCATGGGGCCCGTGCCGGCACCGATCGGGTTGATCGCGTGGACCTTGTCGCCCGGGTAGACGCGCAGCACCTCCGCAAGCCCTTCCCCAAGGATGATCCCAGGGAAAACCTCGTCGTCCCCGATGTCCTGGGTGAAGGAGCGGTCCGGGGTGTGAAGCCGAGAGAGGATCGCGGCACGCTCGGCGTCGCTGGTAGGCTCCCCGTGAGGGCCAACCTTGATGTCCGCGGCGATGTCGTTGACTTTCAACGCCCGCTCCGGGTCGACCCCCTTCAGAATCGCGCCCGATACGCCTGACGCGCTCTTGAGCATGACCTCGCTGTAGATGAACGGCGTGACCGCCACGACGCCCTCGACGCCCGCGACCTTGTCCGCCAGCGCCAACGGAGACTCCACCGGCCCCCCGTAGGCAAGCACCAGAACGTGGGCCTGGTTTCCAAGGATCTTCTTCCGCAGATCGATCTCGAAGCCTTCCATCACCGAAAGGACCATGATCAGCACCGCCACCCCGACGGTCACCCCCGCCACCGACAGCAGGGCGATCAGCGAAATCCCCGCGTCTTGCCGACGAGATCGGAGATGGCTGAGGGCGATTAGGAACTCGAATTCCATGGGCGGCGCAGGCTATCATGCAGCGGGGCGCGCGGGAGGCGCGGCAGACGAACCGGGACAGGGGCGAACTAAGCCTTGTTCCGAAGGGTGGGGAACAAGATCACATCCCGGATGCTGCCAGCATTCGTCAGGAGCATCACCAGCCGATCGATCCCGATCCCCTCCCCCGCCGTGGGCGGCAGGCCGTAGCAAAGCGCCTCGACGTAGTCGGCATCGAAGTGCATCGCTTCCGCGTTTCCCGAGTCCTTGGCACGAACCTGGGCGAGGAAGCGCTCGGCCTGATCGACCGGGTCGGCCAGCTCGTTGAACGCATTGGCAATCTCTCGCCCCGCCACAAACAACTCGAAGCGGTCGGCGATGTCCGGGTCGAGGTCATTCCGCCGGGCCAACGGGCTGATCTCCACGGGAAAATGGGTCACGAACGTCGGATTCTGGAGGTACTTTTCCACGTCGATGTCGAAGACGTGCTCCCAGAAACGGCCCAGGGTGGTCGGGAGCGCCGCCACATCGACCAGCGGGTGCCGCGCCACAAACGCTTGCCGAAGCGTGGCGAGATCGTAGACCCCTTCCTTGGGTAGTCCCATCGCTTCCCCCACGAGATCGTCGTACCTCACGCGGCGAAAAGGCCTTGCAAAGCTGATCTCCTTCCCCTGGTAGTCGATGGTCTCGCCGCGCCCCAGGTGTGTCACCAGGCCGCCCAGCAGTTCTTCCGTGAGGTCGGCAAGCTGTTCCCATTGGGCGTAGGCCCAGTAGAATTCGAGCATCGTAAATTCGGGGTTGTGAGTCGCGTCGAGCCCCTCGTTGCGGAAGTTGCGGTTCATCTCGAACACGCGTTCCATCCCGCCGACGATCAGCCGCTTCAAGAAAAGCTCTGGAGCCACGCGCAAAAAGAGCTCCATGTCGAGCGCGTTGTGGTGCGTCGCGAAGGGCCGAGCGGTAGCCCCGCCCGGAATGGCGTGCATCATCGGGGTCTCAACTTCCAGGAAGCCCCGATCCTCGAAGAACCGCCTTACATAGCGAATGATCTGGCTTCTGGTGGCGAAACGCTGCCGAGACTCGTCGCTAACGAACAGGTCCACATACCGTTGACGCCGGCACAGCTCAGGGTCCTCCATTCCATGCCACTTGTCGGGCAGGCTGCGGATGCACTTGCCCACCAATCGAATCGAGCGCGCCTGGAACGTGAGTTCCCCCGTTCGAGTCCTCATCAAGCCGCCTTCCACTTCGATCTGATCGCCAAGGTCGAGCTTCTTCCACACTGCGAACGCATCGTCGCCCACCAAGTCTTTCTTGACGTACACCTGGGTGCGCCCGGTGCGGTCCTGGACACGCCCGAATCCCGCCTTTCCCATGTCGTTCTTGAACAAGAGGCGGCCCGCGAACCGAAAGTCGGACCCCAGCTCGGCGAGCGACTCGGTGGAGTCGCGCCCTTCCCCCAGCACAATCGCCTGCTCGGACGACAGGTTTGGCAGCTTTCCAGTGGGATAGGGGTTGATTCCCTCGGCACGGAGGGCGTCGAGCTTGGCGATGCGTTCAGGATCGAAGGTAAACATGACGACGGGTGGCTATCAAGAAACGGGGGCGATGGCTCACTCACGTCCGGCGCGCGGCGCGCCACCTTCTCCCAGAGAGAGAAGCGTAGGAACTACTTCATTTTTAGGTCCATGCCTAGGCCAACCGGATAGACATATCCGATGAAGCGACAAGCGATCCTCGCCGCAGCGATCGCGCTGACCGCATGCGGCGAGCGACCGGATGAACGGCCGCTCCATGTGCTGGCGGCGTCGAGCCTGCGGGAATCGCTGGAGAAAGTAGGGCAAGGCTGGACAGCCTCGGGGCACGGCCCCGTCACTTTCAGCTTCGAAGCGTCGTCTCGGCTCGCCCGACAGATCGAAGCCGGCAACCCCGCCGACGCATACATCGCCGCCGACGAAGCCTGGATGGACTACCTCGAGACCCGCCAACTGATCGTCTCCAAGACGCGCTCGGCGTGGCTCGGGAACACGCTCGTGGCCGTACTCCCCCGCGACTCGACCCTTGAATTGACCGGTCCTTCCGAACTCACCGTGCCCAAAATCCGCCACCTCGCAGTCGCGGGAGAGGACGTGCCTGCGGGCAGGTACGCGCGGGCTGCGTTGGAGCCCTTCGCTGCCGGAGGCCCGAAGCTGGTAAGCGGAGACAACGTGCGGACCGTGCTGCGCTGGGTGGCGACCGGCGAGGCCGAAGCGGGCGTCGTGTACGGAACCGACGCCCGAGTGGAACCGGCAGTCAAAGTCGCTTTCACATTCCCTCCCGACAGCCACGCCCCCATCGCCTACCCAGCGGCGGTGCTCAGTGCAGCCTCGCAGCCACAGGCGGCGGCCGCCTTCCTGGAGTGGTGCAAAGGCCCGGAAGCCATGACGATCTTCGCAGGGGCAGGATTCACCCCTACGGCGGCTACGCCCGGAGGGTAGCGCTGCTCAAAAGCGCGAAGATCGCGTCGGCCACCGCTTCCCAATCGAGCGGCTCCCGCGCCAGGTGGGCTTGCATCACGGGTTCCTTTAGCAGCCCGAGGAGACACCGTGAGGTCTGGCGCGTTTCCCCGATTCGCACCAAGCCTAATTCCTGGCCGCGGCGAAGCGCTCGCTCCACACGCTCGTTGGCGTGAGCGTAAAAGGCGGCCAGGGCTTCCTCGCCATCGGCATCGACGGAGAGCGCGTCAGTGAACAGGATCCGAACGGCATCTCCCGCCTCCGCCATCCCCTTTGCGATGGCCCGGAGGTTCTCATGCACCTGTTCCGGAACGGGCCTCAGCACGTCGATCGGCTTGATGACCCCGCCGATCTCGACCATCAGTTCGGCGAGCACGGCGGCGAATACGTCCCGCTTCGATTCAAAGTGGTTGTAGAAGGTGCCTCGCGCGACGCCGGCGGCCGTCAGGATGTCGGCCACGTTGGCACGATGGTACCCACGCTCCGCGAACACGAGTCGGGCGGCCGCAAGGAGGGTCGCACGGCGGTCAACGGCAGAGAGGGGAGCGGCGCGCGCCATCAGGCGCCCTCGCCGGCCAGGTCGGTCGCGTACCGGTCGGCCAGGGCCGCCCCCGCCCACCCTTGTCCCAGCAAATGCATGAGCTTGACAGTGGCACATTCCAGGGTCATCGCGCCCGAACCCATCGCACCGCTGTCGTGCGCGGCGCGCCCGCCCTCGTAGGCCTTGAGCACCACCTGACCGCGCAGGCATTGGCTGTGGATCACGATGGCCACGCCGGCCGCCACGGCCCGCTCGATCGCTGCGGGCCAACCCGCTTGCGGTACGTTTCCCGAGCCGAAGCCCTGGACCACCACGCCACGCACCCCGCGATCGACGAGCGCCAAGAGTGCCTCGCCATCAGAGCCGGGAACGACAGTCACGATGCCGACGCGCGACTCGAACCGCGCATCCACCGAGAACGGCTGTTTCACCGGCCGCGGCGGCTCGATCACCTTGGCCTCGACTCCCATCTCCAGCATCGGCGGGCAATCCGGAGATTCAAACGCCTCATAGCTCTGAATCGAGGTCTTGCTGACCCGGTTCCCGCGGAACAGCCAACGCCCGAAGAAAACCGTGACCTCCGGGATGGCCATGCCCGCACACAATGCACTATGAACCACGTTGTTCCTGGCATCCGTGCGCACCCACGCGATGGGCCGTTGGGCACCGGTAAGCACCACAGGCTTGGGCAGCCCGGCCAGCGCGAACGAGAGCGCGGAGGCGGTCCACGCCATCGTGTCGGTGCCATGAAGGATGACCAAGCCATCGGCATCGTGCAGCCGCGCGGCCACGGCCTCGGCCAAGAGGGTCCAGTGCTTTGGACCCATGTCGGAGCTGTCGAGATTCCACAGAGACTCTGCGGAAAGCTCAACTTCGCCCTCCAACCCCCGGACGTACTTCAGCACGCTTTCGCTCACCTCCGCAGGCGCGAGGGGGCCCAGGTCTTTCTGGAGCATCGCCAGCGTGCCGCCGGTAGAGAGGATGCGGATTCTGGGTTTCAACTCTTCGCGCGGGGGTGGCCGCCCATGTAGCCCAATACCGATCACTTAGGCATCGCGGCAGGAGTCGTCAGCCGTCAGCCGTCAGCGATTAGCTAGTCCGGAGGGGGCATGCGAGACTTCAGAGAGCTGTTGGTGTCGCGTGTTCTATCTCTGCCCTGCTCGCCCTAAGTGTCCGGCATTGCCATGCTGCCCGGAGCCCCACCGCAGACCTCCCCGGATTCCTCGGCGATCCCGCGAAGTCGGGTGTGCATCGCAATCGCACCGGATTACACGACAGAGTCAGTAGACTGACATGTCAGTCCGCCCCGGGAACCCCCGGGGTGCGAGCGAGAGGAGTCCGCGTATGTCGTCCCGAATCGCTATCGGCATGGATGTGGGCTCCACCACCGTGAAGGCCGTGGTCATCGACCCCGACACGCTCAAGATCCTGTGGTCGGACTACCAGCGCCACGAAACGCGGCAGCCCGAGAAGGTCATGGAGTTCATGGTCCGTATCGGGGAGGCCTTCCCGGACGCGACCGAGATCCAGGTTTTCGCAACCGGCTCCGGGTCCGGGCCGCTGGTGCAGCCGTTGGGGGGGCGATTCGTGCAAGAGGTGAACGCTGTCACCATCGCGGTGGAACACCTCCACCCCGACGTGAACGCGGTCATCGAGCTTGGCGGTCAGGACGCCAAGATCATCATGTTCCGGGAGACCGAAGGCGAGGACGGCAAAAAGCAGCGCACCGCGCTCACCTCGATGAATGACAAATGCGCCTCGGGAACTGGCGCAACGATCGACAAGTGCATGATCAAGGTTGGGATGACCAACGAGGAGTTGCAAGCCCTACCGTTCGACCCGACCAAGCTGCACCATGTCGCTGCCAAATGTGGCGTTTTTGCGGAAACCGATATCGTCAACCTCGTGAAAAGTGGGATTCCTTCTGGCGAGATCATGAACTCGCTGGCGGATGCCATCGTTCACCAGAACCTATCGGTGCTTACGCGCGGGAACACGCTGCGCCCCCGAGTGCTGCTGCTCGGCGGCCCCAATGTTTACCTCCCGTTCCTCGTAGAATGCTGGCGCATGCGAATCCCGGAAACATGGGAGCAGCGCGGCTTCGAGTGGCCCAAGAACGTGCCTATTCAAGAGCTGGTTTTCACACCGGACAACGCCCAGTACTACGCCGCAGTCGGGGCGGTGATGTACGGCTTGCTCGACGCGAAGGACAAGGGCATGGCCCTGTATTCCGGCCTCGATGGCATCAAGGACTACCTTCTCAACGGCCGGAGTGCGCGCATGGCGGGGGCTGCGGCAGGCCCCCTGGTGAGCGACGACGCGGAGCTCCAAGCCTTCCTCGCAAAATACACCATCCCGACCTTTCTTCCTCGGGTGTTTGGACAGGGCGACATCGTGCGCGGCTACATCGGGCTCGATGGCGGCTCCACCTCGTCCAAGGCCGTCGTGGTGGATGAAGATGGGGAGATCCTCTACAAGGCCTACCGGCTCTCGAAGGGAAACCCCATCAAGGACACCAAGGAGATCCTCGCGGATATCCAAGGCTACTACGCCCACACCGGTTCCACTTTCCAATGTCTTGGCTTCGGGGCCACCGGCTATGCAGCCGCCGTGCTGGAAGAATCGGTGAAGGCCGATGTGAACATCGTCGAAACCGTCGCCCACATGATGAGCGCGGTAAGCGTATTCCCCAACGCAGACGTGATCTGCGACATCGGGGGTCAGGACATCAAGGTGGTCTTCCTCCGCGAAACGCCCGACGGGCAGCGCGACGTCAAGGATTTCCGCCTCTCCAACCAATGCTCGGCCGGCAACGGAATGCTCCTTCAGGCCATGGCCGACCAGTTCGGGGTGGCGCTGCAGGACTACTCCGACGTGGCCTTTTCGGCTGACATGTCGCCCAAGTTTTCCTATGGTTGCGCGGTCTTCCTCGACGCCGACCGGGTGAACTTCCAAAAAGAAGGATTCACCGCGCCGGAAATGCTGTCGGGGCTCGCCCAGGTTCTGCCCAAGAATGTGTGGCAATATGTGGTCCAGGTGCCTCGCCTCGCCCAATTCGGCAAGGTGTTCATTCTTCAGGGCGGCACGCAACGGAATCTCGCCGCGGTGAAAGCCCAAGTGGACTACATCGCCGCGAGGGTGCCGGGGGCGGAGATCCATGTCCATCCGCACTGCGGCGAGGCGGGCGCGCTCGGCGCAGCGATGGAAACCCTGAGAACGGTCAAGCGGCGCGGATATTCGACCTTTATCGGGATCGAACAAGCGATCGATCTCAAGTACATTTCCCGCAACGACGAATCCACGCGCTGCCATTTCTGCCCCAACAACTGCTCGCGCACGTTCATCGACACGGAAACGCCCGACGGGCGCACCAGCCGCTACATCTCGGGCTTCTCCTGTGAAAAAGGAACGGTGGAAAGCAAAGACGCGCTCAAGGTGCTCGCGAAGGAACGGTCCTTGATCAGGGGCAAGTTCCCGAACCTGGTTCACGAGGAGTCCACGCTGGCCTTCCGGCACTTCTACGAACCTGCCCCGATGCCGCGCGCAGGAAGCGACAAGCGCGATGTGGAAGTGAAACGCCTCGCCTTCCTCCGGGTCGCCCGCCGCGCCTTCAATCGCGGCTTCCAACGCTCACACAGCGACCTTTCGCATGTCCGCATCGGCATGCCGCGCGTCCTGAACATGTATTCCACGGGGCCGTTCTTCCGCACCTTCTTCGAATCGCTCGGTGTACCCAAGGACAACATCGTCTGGAGCAGCGCTACCACGGAAGAAAGCTGGGCGGAAGGTGGCAGGTACGGCTCCATTGACCCGTGCTTCCCCAGCAAGGTCACACAGTCCCACATTCACGAGTTGCTGAACCACGCTCATCCCGACCCAAAACGCGGGCCGCTCGACTACATCTACTACCCTTGCCTGACCCACGTCCCCAACTGGGTGGCCGGCACCCAGGACAACACCTGCTGCCCCATCGTTGCGGGGAACCCCAACGTGATCAAGGCGGCGTTCATGAAGGAGACCAACTTCTTCGAGAAGGCGGGAATCGAGTATCTCGACGCCGCGCTGTCGTTCTCCGAGCCGAACTTGATGAAGCGGCGGATGTTCGAGGTGTGGGGACCCCGCCTGGGCGTCACCGAAGACGAGGTCCAGTTCGCGGTTGACCAAGGCTTCGCCGCGCTCGCCGAGTTTGATCGCCTCTTACAGGTGAAAGGCAGGGAGATCCTGGACCAGGTGGAACGCGAACAACGGCTCGCCATCCTAGTGGTCGGGCGCCCGTACCACAACGATCCAGGCCTCAACCACGGCATCCCGGAAGAATTCCAGGTGCTCGGCTACCCTGTGCTCTCCATGCGGAGCGTCCCCAAGGATCCCGCCTACCTGGCCAAGTGGTACGGCAACGACGACCCCCTCGGCATCACAGACGTTTGGCCCGAAAACTACTCCGCAAATTCCGCCCAGCGCGTTTGGGCCGTCAAATTTGCGTCGCGCCACCCGAACATCGCGATCCTCGACCTGTCGAGCTTCAAGTGCGGGCACGACGCCCCCACCTACGGCGTCATCGAGAAGATTGTCGCCACCGCCAAGGTTCCCTACTCGGCGCTGCACGACATCGACGCGAACAAGCCGGGGGGCTCGATCGCCATTCGGGTGAAAACCTACGTGTACCGTCTAAAACGTATCGAAGAAGACCTCAAAGATCAGTCGCACAAGCGGCTTGAACTTGCACGGCGCGTGGCCGAGAAGCGGCGTGAACTCGAAGAACGGCGCTCCGGCCACATGGTCGCCAAGTGAACCCTACCCATCAGGAGATCGCATGAACATCACCGAAGATCAGGACATCGAATCCGAGCTCAACGCCTACGCGGCCGAACAAGCGCGGAGCCTGGGGCTGGAACGCGAACAGTGGGTTGAACCCATTCACTCAAACTCCAAGTTCAAAGTGAGCGATCGCCCACACACCACGCTGCTCGTGAGCGGGCTCACCCTCGCCCACGACCAGCTCGTGGCCGCCGCGCTGCGCGGGCTTGGCTACTCCGTGGAGCTGCTCGATTCCCCCGACAACGCCGCGCTGCAGTTCGGCAAGGAATTCGGGAATCGCGGGCAATGCAACCCCACCTACTACACGGTCGGCAACCTCGTGAAGAGCCTCTCCATCCTGCGGGACGAGAAGGGCCTTTCGACGGAAGAGATCATCAAGAAGTACGTCTTCGTGACCGCGGGGGCTTGCGGCCCCTGTCGCTTCGGCATGTACGTCACCGAGTACCGCAAGGCCTTGCGGGATGCAGGCTTCGACGGCTTCCGCGTGCTCCTGTTCCAGCAACAGGGCGGCATCAAGCAGGCCACCGGCGACGATTCGGGCCTGGCCATCGACCAGAAGTTCGTGTTCAACGTGGTCCGCGCGATCATCGCAGGCGATGTGTTGAACCTGCTCGGCTACCGCATGCGTCCTTACGAAGTCTCGGAAGGCGCGACCGACAAGGCGTTGGAAGCCTGCAAAACGGTGCTGCAGGACTGCTTCGGCGAAGGCCGCAGCGTGGTGGCCGCGCTTTACAAGTGCCGTCGCATCCTTGCGGGTGTGCGGATCGACCGCACGCAACCCAAGCCCCTGGTCAGCGTCATCGGCGAGTTCTGGGCCATGACCACCGAAGGGGATGGCAACTACGGCCTTCAGCGGTTTCTCGAGCAGGAAGGTGCGGAAGTTGACATTCAGGGCGTCACGAACTGGCTCCTGTTCATGGTCTGGGAGAACCGGCATGACACGCTCATGCGGATGACCCTCAAAGACGACGACGCCTCCAAGAAAGGGCTGGAAGGGAAGGATGCAACCAAGAAATTGTGGATGCTCAAGGCCGCGGAGGCCGCCGTTCGCGCCACCTTCCAGACCTACGCCAACGTGCTCGGCCTGCACGGCTACGTCCTCCCCAACATGGACCACGTCGCGGAGCTGGCCTCCAAGCACTACGACAACAATGTACGCGGCGGCGAAGGCCACATGGAAGTGGGCAAGCTCATCCACTTCGTCGAGGACCGCGTGAACCACATGACCATCTCGGTGAAGCCCTTCGGGTGCATGCCCTCGAGCGGAGTCAGCGACGGCGTTCAGACCATCGTCCAGACCATGTACCCCGAGTCCATTTTCCTCCCGATTGAAACCACCGGGGATGGCAAGGTAAACGTGCAGAGCCGGGTGCAGATGATGCTGTTCAAAGCCCGGCAGCGCGCGAAGGAAGAGCTCGCGACCGCCTTGGAAGCGCTTTCGCTGGACGAGGCAACGTACAAGGCACGCGTGGCCGGCAGCCGCCGTTGGAGCGCGCCGTTCTTCCGGCCGCCGCACAAGTACGCGGGCGTGGCGGCAAACCTGGCCTATGCGGTAGGCTGAGCGCGCAGGCTACTCGCCCGCTTCCCCATCGCCCAGGGTGCCGTTGGCGCGACCGGCAAGGTACGCGTCCATGAACGGCTGAATATCGCCATCGAGGAAACGGTCGGTATCGCCCGTTTCCATGCGCGTGCGCACATCCTTCACCATGCGGTAGGGCTGCAGGATGTAGCTTCGGATCTGGCTTCCCCACTCGATCTTCTTCTTGGTCGCATTTTGGGCGTCTACCGCGACTTGGCGACGTTCCAGTTCCAACTGATAAAGGCGGGCCCGCAACATCTTCATCGCGCTGGCCTTGTTCTTCAACTGGCTGCGCTCCTGCTGGCACTTCACGGCGATGCCAGAGGGGTGATGGATGATTCTGACGGCCGAATCGGTCATGTTCACGTGCTGGCCGCCGGCCCCACCCGACCGCATGGTCTGGATTTCGAGATCCTTGTCGTCGATCTTCACTTCGATGGTGTCATCGATGTCGGGGTAGGCACCCACCGAGGCAAAGGCGGTTTGACGGCGGGCGTTCGCATCGAAGGGGCTGATGCGGACCAGGCGATGAACGCCGATTTCCCCCTTGAGGTAGCCATAGGCGTAGTCGCCTTCGATCTCAAGCGTGCAGGACTTGATGCCAGCGTCGTCGTTCGGCTGTTCGTCGACGATCTTGACCTTGAATCCCCGCCGATCGGCCCAGCGCAAGTACATGCGCTTGAGCATGTCCGCCCAGTCGGCCGCATCCGTGCCGCCCGCACCTGAGTTGATTTCCAGGACCGCACCGGCTTCGTCGGCCTCGTCGGACAGCAGGCGCCGCACCTCGAGATCCTTGAGGAGCGGGTCCAACACGGCGAGCGCTTCGCCGGCTTCGCCCTCTGCGGCGATGTCCCCAAGCTCTTCACCGAGCTGGAGAAGGGTCTCGGCGTCTGAGAGCTGTCGATCGAGCGCCTCAAAACGTTCCACGACGCGCTCCAGCGTGGTCTTTTCACGCAGCAGCTCTCGCGCCCGGGCCGCGTCGTTCCAGAACTCGGCGAACCCCGCCTGATTTTCGAGGTCAGCTACCCGCGAGCGCTTGGATTCGACGTCAAAGATGCCCCCGGAGCGCGTCGACCCGCGCCCGCAATCCCCGTGCCTGATCAGTGAGGTCTGAAGCCATGGCCGCGAACTATCACATCGCCCCGTTGACGCACACCCTGTTCTGGCGGGGGAGAGGGCGCGCCGACCCTTCCCCTAACGCGACATCCACTCGGGTACCCGACCTCCAGCCTCCAACCTGCGATCCCGACCTGCGGCACCGTTCGCGCTAGTAGCGCGCCCGGCGTGTCGCTGTCCCCATCCCACCCAGCCTCAGATTGGCCCACAGCAGCGGGCCCAATGGCGCACGGGTCATGGCCTCGGGAGGCACGTAATACGCCGCGGGCTACCCTCAATAAATCAGGAGGTCGCCCGGATCCCAATCTCCCACAAGACTCTCGGTGGCCCAGTACAGCGCCATCTCGCCATCGCCATCGACGTTGCTGAGTCCCTGAACTTCAAAGCTGTCTTCATCGCCATCGGGAAGGGAATAGGCACCCCGCAGCGAGCCGTAAGGTTGCCATCCGAGGGTGGTAAAACCCCCCGCCGCATCCGGGGAAGGCCAGTCACGGGGAGACTTGTCGGTCTCGCTTCCCAATAGCGCGGAAGGGTACCAGGAGCCCTCGCCCACAAAGGTGTCCCAAGCTGCGTAGTAGCCCATCTCCGCCACCCGCATGCCATCCACGTTTGGGGGAATCTCGGCCCGCTTGGCGCGATGCTGAGCTTCGGTCCATGTGGGCACGGCAATCGCCGCAAGTACCCCGATAATCGCAACAACGATCATCAGTTCGACGAGGGTGAAACCGGGCCGCCTGCGCATGGGACCATGGTAGCTGCAGACGGCCCTAGATGCAAGCGCGAGCAACGAGGCCGAGCGGCTCAACGCCGAGCGCAGCCAGCAGCCGGTTTTCCTCGGCAGCCATCACGGTGTCCTGGCCTGGTTCCTCGTGATCGTGCCCGCACAGGTGGAGCAACCCATGCACGAGGAGCACCCGCACCTCCGTTTGCAAGTCGTGCCCCAGCGACTGCGCCTGGCGCTCCGCCGTTTCAAGGCTGATGACCACATCGCCCAGGAGTTGATCATCTCCCATCGGAAAGCTGAGCACATCGGTCGGGGCATCCTTCTGCCGCCACTGTAGATTCAGGTCACGGATGAAGGCGTCGTCGCAAAGCATCACGCTCAGCTCCGCTTTCGGCCTCCCCAACGTGCGGAGCAGACATACGCCATCGGCGCGAAGCGTGCGGGTGGGGTAGCGCACCCCTTCTGCGCGGACAGCAACGGACATCTAGGCGTCGCCCCCATCGGAGAAATCTCTTGCGGGAGGGGGCAGATCAACCGCCTCGTAATCGCCGGAGTCGGCATCCAGGGTGCCCTTGCGGGGCGCACGCAAGGGGTTCACGATCTCCAAGGTGATCGTTCCCTGCCGAGGCACGACCGAACCCCTGCCCGACGAGATCGCGCGGGTGGCGGGGTACTCGATGCGATGGTGGTAGATGCCCATCAATACCGCCACGAATGCGTCGGAGATCTGGTACAGCTCGCGCACCGTCAGCGGGCATTCCTCCAGCTGACCATCCGCCATCACCGAGTTCACGATCGCCTGAATCATCGCCCGCATTCGCTCTTCAGAAGGCTCCTTGATGGTGCGGCACGCCGCTTCCACCTTGTCGGCCAGCATGATGATCCCCGCCTCGCGGGTGTTGGGTTTGGGGCCCGGGTAGCGAAACAGGGCTTCCGGCACCGGCTCGCCGCCCGCCAGTTCCTTGGCGCGGTTGTAGAAGTAGGGGAGCAGCCCGGTGCCGTGATGCATGAAGATGTTGTCGTAGATCGGCTTGGGAAGCTTGGATTGTCGAGCCAACGCACCCCCTTCCCGCACATGGTTGATGATCACCTGGGCAGACTGTTCGGGCGAGAGGCGGTCGTGACGGTTGGGCGAATCCCGCTGGTTTTCGATGAAGTATTGGGGTTTCACCCCCTTGCCGATATCGTGAAAGTAGCAGGCGACACGGGCAAGGAGCGCGTTGGCACCGGTCGCCTCGCACGCCGCTTCGCTGAGCGAACCCACGATCACGCTGTGGTGGTAGGTGCCGGGCGCCTGGAGCATCAGCCTTCGCAGCAAAGGGTGATTGAGGTTGGCAAGTTCGAACAGCTTGTAGTCGGTCAAAAAGCCAAAGAGCTCCATCATCGGCACCAACCCCAGGGTCAGCATGGAGCTGAGGAACCCTGAGGCAAGGGCGGTGCCGGCGCGCTCAAACGCGGTCATCCAATCCATCCCCACCGCGACGCCCATGGGGCTCTCCATCCTCACCAACGACACGATGAGCACGAGCCCGGCGCCCACGACCCCGGAGAGCAGGCCAGCGCGGATCACGTTGAGCCTTTCCCTAGCCTGACCCACCGCCGAAGCTGCGACCAATGCCGTGACCAGGTACCAGGAAGCGAGCAGCGCGGACTGGTCCATCAACGCGCCGGAAAGCAGCGAAGCGATCACGGAGAAGACCAGCGCGCTTTCGCTGTTCACGAGAATCCGCACCAGCATCGCGCCACCCGCAACAGGCACCAGCAACCCGAGCGTGGAGGCATCGGCCTGCCCTGGAATGGACAGCGAGCCGGCGGCGCTCACGGCCACCCGCCCGGCCAGGAGCACGAAGAGCAGAACGAGGCCCATCGCCTCTATCTCAGCTGACTTCCTTGCGAACTTGCGAATGGTTCCGCGAGCGAATGCCACCGGGGCGAGCACGACCGCCGCCACATACGCCAGCCACAAGCCAAAACGCCACCCGGCAGAGCCGTGGCGATCCGCTTCGCGGAGGGTGCCGAGCATGGCCGCTTGCCGGGCATCAATCACGTCTCCCGCACGGATCACGCGGGTTCCCCGGCGCACCTCGCCACGAGTCGGCTCGACACCGCTCGCCGCGGTGGCCCGCCGCGCCTCGGTTTCCAAGGCATTGTAGGAAAGGTTCGGCCTAACCAACGTGCGAGCGACAGAGGCAGAAGCCTGCACCAACTCGGGCGAGGGATCGCCTGCGAAACGCTCCAAAACGAACAGGGAGATGGCCTGCCGAGCCTCATCCGGAGAACGAATCTGGCCGCGGTCACGCAGCACGGCTTCCTCCCGCCGGCCTTCGAACCCAGACGTTACCGTGATGGGCTGGCCATCGACCGGCAGCTCGGCCGAGTCGCGCAAGACGTACCGTTCCAGACCGACCCGTAGACTCTCATCGACGACCAACTCGCTGTGGGCGGAAAAACGGTCCCCGACCAGCGCAGCCAAAACCTCCGCGGAGAGGCTTACGTCCAACGCTGCGGTGAAATCCTGCAGGATTTCCGGGCGGGATTGGGCCATGCTGGCCGATTCGGACCCCGAACCTTGGGGCACCAGCGCTGCCGCAGCGACTCGGCGCCGCGCCATGTCGAACGCCTGCGCCACCCGCATCCCCAGACGCTGAACGAGGTCGGGGTCGGCCTCAAACACGGGGGGCACCGCCGCCGCGGCCGCCGCACGACGCTCGGCGGTGGTAGCCTCGTCCTGAAACGGGAAAGCGAAGGGCGCGAGCACATCGCCCTGGGCCACATCCCCTTCGGCCAGCCCCACGCCCACCTCGCCACGGAAGTCGGTCAGCAGCCCCGCGGCGGCCAGGCAGAATACGACGAGAGAAAAAACGCTGCGAAACTGGGTTTCCGCGGCGAAAAGGGCCGATATCCGCTCACGCAGACTCATGACCGAACCAGCTCCGACATGACCGTGCAGGCCAAGAAACCTCCGAGGGAGGTACGCTACCTCGCCGGCACCCCGCGCGCACCCTGCCGGCATCTTCTTGATCTCGGTGACGAGGCCGTTGTGCGGGTCATAACCAACAGGTCTCCGAAGTCTCCCATGCCGCCTCCGACCCAGCTAATCGCTGATAGCCAACGGCCAATGGCTCATGCTGCGTGCCTGAGTGACTGGGATAGCGGTTAGCCAGAAGCAATGATCATCGGCATCCCCAGAGAGACCTTCACGGGTGAGGGTCGCGTGGCGGCCTCCCCCTCAGCGGTACGGGCGCTGGTAGCGGCAGGGCACGCCGTTTGGGTCGAACAGTCCGCAGGCTTCGCCAGCGGGTTCAGCGACGACGAATACATCCGCGCCGGAGGCAGCATCGCGCCGACCGCCGAGGAGACCTTGGACCGTGCGGGGCTCATCTGGAAGGTGCTCCGTCCCTCGGCGCACGAGTCGCGCTCCCTTCGCTGCGACCAAGGGGTGGCCGCGCTCTTCCACGCCGGCCCCACGATCGAAGGGTTCTCTCCGCTCCGGTTGGAACGGGCGCGGACCGCGAGCGGTTGGTTGCCGGTCCTCGCAGCCATGTCGGAGATCGCCGGGAGGCTCGCCATCGATGCCGCCACCGCCGCGCTGGCCTCGCCCACGGGCGGGCGCGGCCTCCTCCTGGGTGGCGTTCCCGGCGTGGCGCCGGCCCGCGTGGTGATCCTGGGCGCGGGAACCGCCGGCCGGAGCGCGGCCCGGGTGGCCCACGCCGTGGGCGCCGATGTAGAGGTGCTCGATCTCGACGTGGAGCGTCTCCGGGCCCTGTACCTACCCGGAGTGCGTACGTTGCTGGCCACACCTCACCAGGTTGAACGGGCGTTGGTCCATGCAGATGTCGTGATCGCTGCCGTTCGGTCGGAAGATGGAACCTCGCCGCGCGTCGCGACCCGGGCCCACCTTTCCCTCATGCAGCCGGGCACCGTCGTGGTCGATCTCTCCATCCTCGATGGAGGCGCGTTTGAGTCCACGCCGATCACCTCGCTGGGGCAGCCGGCCGTACTTGTGGATGGGATCGTGCATGTGGGCGTCCCGAACTTTGCGGGAGGCGTGCCCCGCACCGCAAGTTTGGCGCTTTCACAGGCTGGACTTCCCTTTGTGTTGGAGGCGGCTGGGCGCTGACCTTCAGTCCGCGCCGGGAGCCTTCTGGCGCACCAACTTCAGCGCCATCGTGAACAAAACGCTCGACACGTTTCGGTTTCGAGAGAGTTGCTCAAGGTCCCGCTTTTGAAGCTGGGAAACAATCGGTACTGCAACGCTCGGCGGGGTACGCGGATTGTTCACGAGGGCCACCTTCACCGGGTACTTTCGCATGAACTCGCGATTGGCCCCGATCTCTCTTAAAACATCCATGCCAAGGTTACGATTCCCGGCGGCGGTGGCAGCCTCGCCATCCGTCATGCGGCCCGACTTCACCACGGCCAACGCGACCTGCTTGTTGCGGTCGCGCAAAAGGATGTTGCGGACCTCCTTGTTGCCTATGTACGCAAGCTTGATCTTCTTCCCGGGTGGCATGGAGGCGATCTTCTTTTCGATGCTGATGCGCACTTCCGGGGGCGCATCGCTGCCTCCTTCGTCCAGCAGGTCGAGGGAAAAGTCATCTCCCGCGTTGAAGTTGAACTGGAACTTGATGCCACCCTTCGCGGGGGCGAGGCTGTCGATGTCGAACATCTCGATCCGCTGCCTTGCGGCTAGCGCGGGAGAAGGCTTGCCGGAGAGGGCAGCCTCGATCTCGGCGGCGAGATCGAACCCGACTGGAGCGACCGGCGCGGCGGTGGCTGGAGCGGGGGCCGCCTGAATCCCCTGCCCGCGCAGCGGTGGAAGCGGCGGAAGCGCATGTTCCATCCTCAGGAACGCGATCGACCGGTCCACAGCGGAGACCGGTGCCAGGGGATTGCCGTACAACGCCACCACCACATCGGGGGTGATGAGCAGTCGCTCGTGGTCGTCGCACATCGCTTCCGCACCGATGGCGTCCGCGCGGGAGGCGAGGAGCACCGCCGTGCGGTCGTTGAGGTTGCGGTGGTGGCGGAGCAAGGCGTCGATGGCGGAGTCCGGTCGGAACTCCGCGATGAACTCCAGCACCTTGGCGTGTGTGCGCGGACTGAGCGCGCCGGGGATGTCTGGAAAGGCTCGCAGCGTGTTCACCGCGTGGTCGAGGAGCGCTTCGTCCCCGGTTGCGGCGCACACATACAGCACGGCAAGCTGGATATCCGTGGTTGCCGGCAGCAATCCGCGGGCGGCAGAGGTGCGGGTGGCCATCGAAGCCGATGGGTCCACAGAATTGCGGAATTGATTAGGAATACCAAGCTTATCCCAGGGAATATCAGTCATCGAGTAGCCTCCCAAGCGCGGCGTAAGCCCCGCAACGTCAACCAAGGATCCAGACGGTCGAACACGGTGCAGAGCGAAGCGAATTGCGGAGCGAGCCCGCCCGTTCCGACGCAATAGGCTTGCGCGCCGAGCTCGGAGCGGATGCGTGCGACCATGCCATCGATGAGCGAAGCGTACCCGAGCACGGCGCCGGATTGCATGGCGGACACGGTGTCCCGCCCGATCGCGGCGTGCGGCGCCCGCAAGGCCACAGTCGGAAGCTGGTCCGTGCGGGCGACGAGCGCCTCGAGACCGATGGCCGCGCCGGGAGCGATGGCACCCCCCACGAAAACGCCCTCCGCATCAAGGACATCAAAGGTGGTCGCTGTACCCATGTCCACCACGATCAACGGGGCCGGAGCCCACTCCAGCGCGCCCAAAACATTGACGACTCGGTCGGGCCCGACCAAGGCGGGGCTGGACACTCCCACGCGGATCAGGGGGATCGTCGTGCCATCAAACACGCGTAGCCCCACGTTCAGGGCAAGAGCGACAGCCGCCCACCGGTCGCTGGCCACCGGCACGACGCTCGCCAGCGCGATTCCCTCGACCCCCCCCTTCGGCACGGCGCCCAATGCCCACGCCACCCAATCGCGAGGTGCGGTGGTGGAGGCCTGCATCGACGTGACGAGCTCGCTCCCGTTCCAGACGCCCAGCGCGGTCTTGGTGTTGCCGATGTCCACCGTGAGCACCATCGGCCTAGTCTATCGACTCCGGCAGCGCGGTGAGCGGGGCCGGTCTTGATACATTGCGGCGCTTGCCGGTGCGGTTGCCGCAAGGGACGTCGGCTCGCAATAAGGCTTACGAAGGACGGATGAGGCCTTTCCGAAGCCGCGTTTCGCCCAAGTTGCAACCGGGTCGGCGC
>CAMBIK010000031.1 GCA_945867435.1 Klebsiella pneumoniae | reverse complement strand
AGCTCAAGTGGCGGTACGAACACCGCCTGGATGCCGCGAGGAGCACCGAGTTGGAGCTGTTCGGTGCCCCGGCAGCCGGCGTGGATGGCGAATTCGTATATTCCGGATTCTCCGATGGTTTTCTTGCTGCCATTGACCGCGCCACTGGCTCTGAGCGCTGGACTGCGCTGGTGGGGGAGGGCACCTACCCGGACATCATCGCCCCCGCGATTCCTCTCGAGGATGGCGGTGTCGTTGTCGCCGGCTACAGCAAGCCGCTCGAGCGACTCGATCCGAAAACAAGGACACCAAGCTGGAGAATCGAAGTCGGGAGCGCCGCAGGGCCCGCGATCGCCGGCGAAACGATGTACCATCCTGGCAGCGACGGCAAGCTCCGCCGGGTGGACACCCGAACCGGCACCATTGCTTGGACCTGGGATTCGGGCACGACCGGCCCGCTGCTCACGCCTGAACTGACCCCCCAGGGCGTGCTGGTCGCCAGCAGCGACACCACCGTCTACATGATCGATCCCGACACTGGCGCGGTGCGGTGGACTCTCGACCCCGGTCCGTTGCTCACTGGTTTCGCCAGCGCTCCTGCCGTTGCGGGAGACAACATCTACGCGCTGAGCAACGGGGGGGTGCTGTACGCCTTGCGTGGGCGCGCGAATTCGGCGCGGCCGCCCAGCTTGCCTTGGGTTTCGCGGTAAGCAGCGGGACCGAGCGGGCGTGGCGCACGGGCGGCTCGGGGTTCCCTCCCCGCCAGTACTTCCGATAATGTATATTATGACAAGTAATGGGGATCGCTTCCAGGCCCGCGAATCGCCTACTCCGTGTGCCGTCGGCCGGCGCCTCGGGCATCCGCCAACGATTGCCCACCGAAGGGTCATTCCCCGGTGTAGCCAAGCTCGCGTAAAAGGCGCGGGTTCGTCGTCCAATCGCGCTCGACGGCCACGAAGAGGCGTAGATCAACATGGACGCCGAGCAGGGTCTCAATTCGCTTCCGGGCCCCCGTGCCGATCTTTTTCACCATCTTGCCCCCGGCGCCGATCACAATCGCCTTCTGGCTCGCCTTTTCGACCAGAATTCGGGCGTGGATGGTGACGCGGCCGGTCTCGCGTTCGCTCTCATCGAAGCGTTCGATCTCAACCGCCGACACATAGGGAATCTCCTGTCCGCAAGAGGCAAAAAGCTGCTCGCGCACCATCTCGGCGCAGATGTCCTTCTCGCTAACATTGGTGATGTGGTCCTCGGGGTAGGCCGGTTCGCCCTCGGGAAGTGCCGACGCCCATTCCTTCAAGAGCACATCGGTCCCCTCCCCTTGGCTGGCCGAGATCGGCACGACCACGCCGGTCTGAGCATACACGGCGATCAACGGAAGTAAAAGCCGCTTGTCGTCGAGAAGATCCACCTTGTTGAGCGCGACCACGACCTTGCGCCCCGCGAATCGGGCGGCCAGCTCTTCGTCGTAGGGGCGGGTGGCATCCACGATCCAGCACAGCAAATCCACTTCGTCCATCGCCGCTTCTGCCGCTTTCACCATGCGTCGGTTCAGCTCTGAGCGGGGACCATGCAGCCCCGGCGTATCCACCAGCACCGCCTGCAGCCCCGGCACCGTGACGACCCCCATGATGCGGGTCCGGGTGGTCTGGGGCTTGGCGGACACGGCCGCGATCCGCGTGCCAACAAGCTGATTGAGCAGTGTGCTCTTTCCCGCGTTGGGGCGGCCAATAAGGGCGACAGTTCCGGCGTGCGATGACATGGGCGCGAGCTAACATGAATCCCGGGGGGCGAAGGGCCGTCCTCCGGGAGCGGGCGCCGCTCCCTCCGGGCCTTGTGGGCCCGGCGGCGGTGACTATCCGGTTCGCGACACTCCGATCCCTGGTGCGGCTAAAGCGATGCGGGCCGCTTCTGCGAACGCGAGCTGCTTCGACGCGCCGGCCGCCGGTCCAAATTGCTGACCGCCGACCGTTACCGTGGCGGTGAAGATGAGCGCGTGGTCTGGACCGTCGCGGCCGACGACTTCGTAGGTCGGAGCAGCCTGTTTTCGGGCCTGGCACCAGTCCTGAAGCTGGCTGCGCGGGTCGCCGAGCACGCCCATCGCATGGAGCGCGGGGTCGAGGAGCGGCACGACGACGGCACGAACGGCAGCCAGGCCGCCGTCCAGGTAGATCGCCCCTACGACCGCTTCGAAGGCGTCGGCGCGGATGTTCCGCGGGAGCGAACCCTGGAGGCTGCGTTCGCCCTTGCCCACTCGCAGCGCCGGGCCGAGCTGCCACTGGTCCGCAAAGCCGGCGAACGTGCGGGAATTCACCAGGCCTTGCCGGCCGCGGGTGAGGTCGCCCTCCGGCCAACTTGGACGGACCGCGTACAGCCACTCGGTCACGACTAGCTGAAGGACAGCATCGCCGAGGTGCTCCAGCCGCTCGTTTGTCGCCCCGCCTCCGGATTCGTTCAGCGTGGAGCTGTGCGTGAGCGCCAACTCCAGCAGCGAAGGATCTTTGAAGCGATAGGCGAGGTTCAAGGATGAAGCTCTTGCTGCACGGCCGAGGCGCGGCGGATGACTGCCCCCAGCACGACCTCCTCGCCGTCGTACACGACTACGGACTGGCCTGGCGTGAGCGCGCGCAGGGGCGTGAGAAGCTGGATCGTAAGGCGTTCCCCTCCCCGGACCACGCACGGCGCCAGGGCGCCGCGGTGGCGCACGCGGGCGTGGAGAGCGCGTCCTTCCAGGGCGGCAGCCGGGCGCAGCCAGTTCGCGGCACGCGCCTCGATCACGCTTCCCGAAAGGCGATCTTCCGGGCCGACCACGACCGTTTTTTTGGCGACGTTTACATCCAATACGAACCACGGACCGCCGCCAAGTCCAAGTCCTCGGCGTTGGCCCAAAGTATAGCGCCAGTAGCCGGTGTGGTGCCCCAGCACCTTTCCCGTCTCGTCCACGATGTCGCCCGCGCCATCAAGGTCGGGCCGCGCTTCGGCGATAAACCGGGCATGGTCGTCGTCGGGGATGAAGCACACCTCCATCGATTCCGCCTTCTCGGCCGTGATCAGGTCGAATCGCCGGGCATGCTCACGCACCTCCGGCTTGGTCATGCCCCCGAGGGGAAAGCGGGTGCGGCGCAGCGCTTCTGACGAGACCGGGTGGAGGAAGTACGATTGGTCCTTGTCCTTGTCCGCAGCCGCGAACAGGCGGCCATCCTCGGTGCGGGCGTAGTGGCCGGTGGCGATGGCCTCGGCGCCCAGGGACATGGCGCGCCGCAGGAGCACATGGAACTTGAGCACGCCGTTGCACTGAACGCAGGGATTGGGCGTATAACCAGCCACAAAGTTGTTTACAAGGTCGTCGATCACGGCCTTTTGGAACGCTTCCTTCAGGTCCATCACATAAAAAGGGATGCCGAGGCGATCGGCAACCCGGCGGGCATCCCAAGCGTCGTCCAGGCCACAACAATGGCCAGCCTCTCCGCCCGTTTTGTCGTGTAGCTTCATGTGTACGCCGATGACCTCATGCCCCTCTTCGACGAGGAGCGCGGCGGCGACGGAGCTGTCCACCCCACCTGACATGGCTACGACGATGCGCATGGCGCGGGGCCTATCCTGACTCTGAGGGAGAGGCCTTGTAGGGAGGCCTCAGGGTGCCACGGAGAGATAGGTCGAACTAGGAGCGTGTCGGGCGTAGAACGTCGCCCGTGAACGTGATCGTGATCGTCATCGTGTTGGGTCGATCGTAGCTCGCCTTGGGCCTCCTTGGCGTGCCGGGATTCCGTGCGCCCCCTACCGCAGGCGGGGGGGCGTACTCATCCCGCCCCACCAAGGAGGCCAAGATGTCCGATTCTCCCGTTGTCTTTCCCCACCACAAGCTCGATGTCTACACGGTGGCCCTGGAGTTCGCCGTCGCGGTTCGTGCGCTCATCGAGCGAATGCCCCGCGGCCACGCCAACCTCGCGGATCAGTTGTCGCGATCCTCGGTGTCCACGGTCACCAACACCGCCGAGGGCGCCAACCGGCTCGGAACCGGCGAAAAGCGCCAGAAGTTCTCGATCGCGCGCGGCGAAGTCGGCGAGGCTGCCGCCTGCATCGAGCTGGCGGCCGCGCTGGGGTTGGTGCCACAGCCGGAGGCCCGGGCGGCGCTGGTGCTCGCCGGCCGAATCGCCGCAATGCTCACTCGGCTGATTCAACGATTCGGCGGATAGTTGGGTTGATCGCCGACGATCGCGATGTTATCATGCTTCATGGCTGAGAAGTCCTACCGCACCTGGCTCCCGGATCAGGTCTTCCTCCTCCCGCCCTCGATGCGTGACTGGCTCCCCGAGGGCCACCTCGTGTACTTCATCCTCGATGTGGTCGAGGGGCTGGATATTGGGAAGATCGACAAGGTGTATCAGGACAAGGACCATCGCGGAGAGCGCCCTTGGAACCCCCGTATGATGGTGGCGGTACTGCTTTACGGCTACTGCCTCGGCGTGCGTTCGTCGCGGCGGCTGGAGCGCGCGACCTACGAGGATGTCGCGTTCCGTGTGCTCACTGGCGGAACGCACCCCGACCACTCGTCGATTTCGGACTTTCGCAAGACTCACCTCGCTGTTCTCGCTGACCTGTTCCTCGACATCCTCCGCCTTTGCGAGAAGGCGGGAATCGTCAAGCTCGGGCGCGTGGCGCTCGACGGCACCAAGGTGAAAGCCAATGCGAGCAAGCACAAGGCGATGAGCCACGGACGCATGAAGCTGCGTGATGCCGAACTCCGGGCGGAAATCCAGGCGATGTTGGCGGAAGCCGGCGTGGTGGATGCGAGCGAGGACGCGATTCATGGCCGCGACAAGCACGGCGACGAACTTCCGAAGGAGCTGCGCCGCCGACAAGATCGCCTCCGCCGCATCGAAGAAGCGAAGGCGGCGTTGGAGGCCGAAGCCAAGGCGGCTCGCGAGGCCGAGTTGGCGGAGCGGGAGGCGTCAAAGCAGGACCCGCCTGAAGCACCTCCGTCTCCAACGCTTCCCGAGCACCAGGTACGGCACGACGCGGCCGGAGAACCGAAGCCCGAAGCACAGCGCAACTTCACAGATCCGGCCAGCCGAATCATGAAGTCGGGCAAGGACTACGTTCAGGGCTACAACGCACAGGCCGTGGTCGACGACGAGGCGCAGGTGATCGTCGCCGCCGCAGTGACCAATCAACCCGCCGACGCGCAGCACTTCCCCGCGATGGTTGCGGCGGTCGAAGTGAACCTGGGCGGGCGGCCGGTTCAGGTGCTGGGCGATGCCGGCTACTACTCCGCCGAGAACATCGAGTTTTCCGAGGCGCGCGGCATCGACGGATTGCTGTCGGTGGGACGCGAGAAGCACGTTCTGGAGCCAGCGAGCGCGGCGGCTCCTTCGAAGGACTCCCGCGCTGACATGCGCGCCCGACTGCACACTGCCATCGGAAAGGGCGCCTATTCCCGTCGAAAATGCATCGTAGAACCTGTGTTCGGGCAGATCAAGGATGCACGGGGAATACGAAGCTTCCTGCTCCGCGGGCTCGACCAAGTGCGCGGTGAGTGGAACCTCGTCTGCCTCACGCACAACCTGCTGAAACTCTTCCGATTTAGCCAGCGGAGCGCGCTGGCAGTGGCGTAGGGCCGCGCGGGGAACCCCCGCGCGGCCGGCTGCACGCATCCGAGGGCCTCCACGAGCCACCCTCCACGCGAAACGATCACGATCACGACCACGATCACGACGCCCGGAAGCGCTACAGCCTCCATCTACGACGCAAAATCCGGGAGCCCGACGCCGGAACGGAGCGTGATCGCGCTACGCGCGACACGCTCCTAGACCCACGCCCTCGCGTTGTCGAGCACCGTTCGGACCGCGCCCAACGCCAGATCCACTTCGGCCGCCGTGGATTCCCTGCCGAGCGAAAAGCGCACGGCGCTTCCTTGAAAACCCATGGCTGCGAGCACGTCCGAGGGGCGCGCCGACCCGGACGCGCAGGCGCTGCCCGCGCTGACACAAACGCCCTGCAGGTCGAGCATCATCACCAGCTCGGGTGCTGGAACACCGGGAAACGCGACGAAGCTGGTGTTGGGGAGCCGGGGCGCCCCCCCTCCCGCTACGACGCCCCCGAACGCCACCAGCCCCGCCTCCAGGCGATCCCGCAGCACGGGGCTCAGCAGATCCCCCAACAAGATCTCGAGCGTTGCCGCGCCGAAACCTGCGATCCCCGCCACGTTGTGGGTGCCCGCCCTCCAGCCCCGCTCCTGCTGGGCACCCCGGACCATGGGTGCGGAGTCCCCCTTGGGCACGCAAATCGCCCCCACGCCCTGCGGACCCCCAAGCTTGTGGGAGGCCAGGGTGATGAAGTCCGCTCCTTGCAGCATGTCGAGCGCCACGCGACCGGGTGCCTGCGCCGCATCGACGTGAACGCGTAGGCCGCGTGACCGCGCCACCGCGATGACCTCCGCGATCGGCTGCACCGTGCCAGCCTCGTTGTTCGCCAACATCACGCTCACGCCATCGACTCCTTGAACCTCCCGGATTGCCTCGATGCTTACGACGCCGTTCGCATCAACGGGTAGCAGCGTGGTGGCCCAGAGCCGGACCGATGGATGGTCGACCGCCGATGCCGCCCAGCGGCCGCGGGAAAGCACCGTGGCGTTGCTTTCGGATGCGCCGCCTGTGAAAACCACCCCATCGCGAGGCCATCCCACGAGGTTCGCGACGTGGGTGCGGGCCCGATCCACCGCCATCGCCGCATCTCGCCCGATGCCGTGCGCCGCGCTCGGATTGCCGGGCCGGCCCAGCCATTCCAGCATCGCATCGCGGGCAGCGGCGCGGAGCGGAGCGGTGGCGTTGTAGTCGAAGTAGACCATCTCAGGGCTCCACAAGCGGCGTGAGGCGAGAAAGCGTGGCCCCGCCGATGCCTCGTACCCGATCCAGGTCGCGCACGCTGCGAAACGGCCGCCCCGCCACGATGCGCGCCGCCAGCTTTGGACCGACGCCGGGCAGTCCCTCCAGCTCCGGCACCGAGGCCTGATTCAGCGAGACCTTGCGACCGAGCGCGAACGCGTGAGCGGGCTCCGCAGCCTCGACTTCGGCCACATCGGCGACTGCGGGCACCACCGACGCGCCGACCACGGAGAAGGCCAGCCGGTCCCCGTCGCGCGCGGAAGGGGGAAGTCCCGGAATGGTCCCGGCATCCACCCAACCCGAGCCGGGAACGTGCACGATCTTCCCCGGAAGCTCAGCGTAGGGAGTCGGGAAGAGCGCGAACGCTGCGAGAAGGATGGCCACGCCCGCCACCCTCACCTGCTCGGCGCGATCGCCAAGGTGGAGCCACGGCAACCGCAGACGCGGGGTCCTCCAGCCCGACGCGAACGAATCCGCCCGGCGGAGGACACGATCAAGGGTGGGCAGGGACATCGGCGGGAGGTTGCTCACCTGCCGCGCGGAGTCAAGCGAAAGACAGAATTCGCGCATGGGCAGCGTCGGTCGCCGTCAGTTCCACGGTCCGACCCTCGCCCTCGGGCTGTAGCCAAACCTCGATACGGGCGGCCGGCCAGGTCCCCGGGAAGCGAGAGGGCCACTCGACCACCCAGACCCCTTCCTCACCCACACGCTCAGCGATCCCGGCCGACACCAGATCATGCGCCGAGTTGAGTCGGTACACGTCGGCGTGGAAGAGTGGAAGGCGTGCGAGAGGGTACTCGTTCACGATCGCATACGTCGGGCTGGTCACGCTTTCAAGAATGCCGAGACCTTTGGCGATCCCTTGGGCCAAGGTGGTCTTTCCGGCACCCAAGTCGCCGTTGAGCAAGATCACGGCCCCCGGAAATAGCCCTGCCGCCAGGCGTTCGCCCAGGGCGAGCAGGTCGTCGGCGTGGGCGCAGTGGAGGATCATCGAGAGGGGGCCACGAAGGACCGTATCGCGGGGGCGGTCCGCAGGGGGAGACGGTGGAGGCCCCCGGTTGACAGCCTTAACTGCAGGGTCCACACTCGCGTTCGCATTGGTGGAGCGGCGCCGCGCCAAAACACCCGATGAGCCGGACTGGCCATCCGCAAACGCGCTGGCTCCGCCATCTCGAAACGACATCCCTCTTGCCGATCGCACCATTCTGGTCTAAGGCACGGCCACCTCCGCCCGTAGCCCCCATGCGTACCCTCGCCCTCCTGCTGCCTCCCCTCGCCTTCTCTTTCGCCTGCGCGGGCATTCTCGGCGGCGATACTGGCGTGGACAGCGCTGCGGAAGTCGAGGACTGCAAGTGGTTCCGGGACCAGGATGGCGATGGCTTCGGAGACCCGGACAAGGCGGAGAAGAGCTGCGAGAAGCCTTCTGGCTACGTTCGGGACGGCACCGATTGCGACGACGACGATGCCAGCGTGAACCCGGAGGAGGTCGAGGTGTGCGATTCGGTCGACGCCGACGAGAACTGCAATGGGGTGGCGGACGAAGAGGATGAGGGGTTGGTCCTCACGATCTGGTACGCCGATACGGACAACGACTCCTACGGCGACCCGGAAGCCACCGAGGCCGTTTGCGACCAGCCGGATGGCTTTGTCGACAACGCAGACGACTGCGACGACACGGACCGCAAGATCAACCCGGATGGCCTCGAAGTGTGCGATGGCGCGGGCGGCGACGAGGACTGCGATGGCGACATCGATTCCGACGACGCCACGATGGCCGAAACCGATCTCCCCACCTGGTACCGGGACAGCGATTCGGACGGCTACGGCGATCCCGACGGCATCACCAAGGAACAATGCGATGAACCCTCCGGATACGCCATCACCGACGATGACTGCGACGACTCCGACAAGAACGTGAACCCTGGCGAATCCGAGGTTTGCGGCAATGGGGTGGATGACAACTGCAACAACGCGAGCGGCTCGAAGACAACATCCTCCGCGGCCGCGACCTTCCTCGGCCAGGGCACTTCCGCCTACACCGGCCAGACTGTCGATAGCGCAGGCGACTTCAACGGGGATGGCAACGACGACCTCCTCATCGGCGCGTACGGCGGTTCCAACAACAAGGGGCAGGTCTTCGTGATGTTCGGCGGCGGCTTCTGAACCGCGACGAGGTCGCTGTCCCCACCGGTGCACGGTGGAGCTGCCACGCCTGCGGCGCTTGTTGCCGCCTCTTTCAGCTTGGACCTGTCGCGCCCGCCGTGATCGCAGACCTGCAAACCCGGGGCATCGAAGCGGCCTGGGAGCCAGCCGGCCAGGAGCCCTGGTTTGAGCGCCGCGAAGGCCAGAACGGTCCGGCGTACTTCCTTCGCAAGGTCGAAGGTGCCTGCATCTTCCTCCAGCCGGACAACTTCTGCGCGGTTCACCGGCTGTACGGCGCGGCGGCCAAACCCGACTTCTGCCAGGAGTTCCCGTTTCAGCTTGTGCATGACCCCAACGGCCTGGTCGCCGTGGCCCGTGGAGAATGCGCGGGCTTTCACGCCAGCAGCGTGGACGGCGAGCCGCTCGAAGCGCAGGTGTCTGAGGTGTTGGCGATCCCGCGGTCGCGGCCGATTCCTCGCTTTACACCTTCGATAGTAGACATAGCTCCGGGCACAGCCCTCTCGCTTGAGTCCTGGATGCTCGCGGAGGCCAGGATCCTGACGGCGCTGGAGGCGAGCGGGTCAGGCCCGGCGGCCGGGGTTGCGCTGTGCCGCGCGAGGCTGTTGCCCGCCTCCCCTCCCCCCGATGCGGCACGCTTCACGATGGCGACTCGCGCGTTGATTCACACCCTCGGCATGGTGCTTGACCATGTCCTTCGGACCGAGGTGAACGCTCCACCCGCAGAAGCCGCGTTTACCGCAGAGCTTCGTGAGGTCTTGCGCCTGGCGGAGGCCGCCGTTCACGGCCCCCCTCGCCTCCCCTCGGTGGATGCCGACCGGCACCTCAACCTGCTTTTACGCTCGGCCATCCTTGGCAAGTCGGTTCACACCCTCGGCGGCGTGGGCTACGGGCTGGGCCTGTTCCTGTTCAACTGCGAGGTGGCGAGGCTGGCTGCGGGCGGGGAAGGCTCCGTTTCCGCCGCGCAGCACAGCGCCGTTTACACGCGCCTGTCGCGACTCACGCTGAACCAGACGATCCAGCAGGTGCTCCTGAAGGCGCGGCCGGCGCTGCTGGATCTGTTTCTCCACGCTGTGTGAGCGCCCGAACCGCCGGAATGCGTTCCCCGACCTCCGTCATCAGGGCGCCCACCGGCAGCCCCCGCGCCGCTTCCTGGTGCAGCCACGCCGCGGCTATCGCGATGGCATCGGTGTCCTGGCGGGTCAACGTGCGCCCCACCCCCCGGACATGGTTCGCGAGCAACCCGCCGACCACCCCCGCCAACAGGTCCCCGCTGCCCCCCGCGCCCAACGCGGGCGTACCGCCGGGCAGCACCGCGAGCGGATCTCCGGTCACGATGGGGCACGCGCCCTTGTAGATCGTTGTCGCGATCGCGCCAAGCCGGTGCGCTGTCGCGAATCGATCCGCCTCCAGCCCCCCCCAAGTCCCGCCCAAAAGGTGGGCCGCCTCTCCGGAGTGCGGCGTGAGAATACGAGGGTGAACGCTGGCTGTGCAGTCCAGAGCCCGCAGCGCGTCGGCGTCGAAGACCGCTGGGGTCGGGGAATTGGCCCAGGTGTCGCGCAGCTCGTCGTCGGCGGAACGACCCAGCCCCGGACCCGCCACCAGCACGTCGAAGGTGCCGCCGCTCCCAGGCTCTGCGAGCATCACTTCCGCCGGAAGGGCCGCGAGCCCAGACCAGCCGGCCCGATCCATCACGAGCGTGACGAGCCCGGCGCCGCCACGAAGCGCTCCGATGCAGGCGAGCACGGCGGCACCTGCCTTTCCGCAGGTTCCGGCCCGCACCCCGACGTGGCCTCTGCGCCACTTGTTGGCCGCAGCCGGAACGACGGGGATCCAGGGCGGCGCCGTGATCAGCACCGCTTCCGGAGGAGTCGACCGCCATTCCAGCCCGATGTCCACCAGAGCGAACGGGGTGGCATTGAGGAACAGGAATGGCTTGAGTCTTCCGATGGTGACCACGAACGCGGGGGGTGGGAATTCGCCGATGCGAAGGCCGGTGTCGGCGTCGATGCCGGTGGGGACGTCGAGCGCGACCACCGGAGCGGTGCCAAGGTTGGGGATTGCGGGGAGCGCCAGGGGGCCGCGCTGGCCCGTACCGAAAACCGCATCGATCACCAGGTCTGGCCGGTCCATTGTACCGGTCAAGCCGAGGGCGGCGGCGACCGCGTGGGTTGCCACGCATTCGGGCGAAGTAGGCGAAACGAGCGGCATTGCCATGACCGGCCACCCGCGCAGAGCGAGGTGCCGCGCAATCGCGTAGCCATCGCCCCCATTGTTCCCGGGCCCGCAGAGGATGAGCGTCCGGGGAGGCGCCGTTCGCGCGTTCCACCAAGCCACGACCGCGTCGGCGACGCCGTGGGAGGCGTGTTCCATCAGCACCGACGAGGGGATGCCCACGGAATCGATGAGCGTTCGTTCGAGGCCCCGCACCGCGGCAGCACGCGAGATGGCAAGCCCCGCGCGCTGGCCGAATTCCGCTGCGATCACGCTCGGATCCGATCCAGGTACCGCCCTACGGTGGCGTCCAATCCCAGGAAAAGGGCATCGCCGATCAGTGCGTGCCCGATGTTGTATTCCTCGATTTCCGGCGCGGCGGCGACCACCTCCGCGAGGTTGTGGAGGGTTAGCCCATGCCCGGCGGCAACGGAAAGGCCGAGAGCCCGCGCCCGGACCGTGGCCCGAGCAAGGCGCACAAGCTCGCTGCGATCTCCCGTTTCGGACCAGCGCGCGGTGTTCAGTTCCACCATGTCCACCCCTGCCGAAGGCGAAGCATCCACCTGGGAGTCGTCGGGATCGATGAACAGGGCCACATGGATACCGGCCGCCCCGAGTCTGGCCGCGAACTCGGCGACTTCCTGCGCTTGCCGGGCCACGTCGAGCCCGCCTTCGGTGGTCACCTCGCCCGGCCGTTCCGCGACCAGCGTGACCCGATGGGGAAGGATCTTCAGCAGGATCTCCGCCATCTCATCGGTACACGCGGCCTCCACGTTGAGGAGCGTCTGCACCGACTCGCGCAGCCGCCGCAGGTCGTGGTCCTGGATGTGTCGCCGGTCCCCGCGAAGGTGGACCGTGATCTGTGCTGCACCCGCCCGCTCGGCGATCAGCGCCGCCGCGACCGGGTCGGGGTAGGCGGCGCGGCGCGCTTGCCGCAGCGTGGCCACATGATCCACGTTCACGCCCAATCGACGCATCATGAAGGCTCCGTATCATTGAACGGGGGAAATGGCTCGCCGCCATCTCCCCCTACCGCACCCTGCCCTCCGGCCTCCAACCTCCGGTTTCCGGCCTCCGGCGCTCGACGCGTTAGTAACGCGCCCAGCGGGGTGCTCTCCCCCTCTCCGCAGTCACCCCTGGCGCCCGTACGGTTCAGGGACTTGGGAGGCGCGGGACGCGCCATGGGTGACGAATCATCGCGACTACCGTGTCATGGAGGGACCAGGCCACCAGAGGGTCGTCATGCTCCACCATCACGCGCACTAAGGGCTCGGTGCCGCTGCGGCGCACGACGGCCCGGCCGCCCGCCGCCTCCACGAAGGTAAGGTCGAGGGCCGGTAGTTCCACATCGCGCAACGCGGAGTGGGCCTGGGTGCTCGGGGTGTAGCCTGCGGTGCTCAACGTGGGGGCTTCAGACAGGGCCCTGAGCCCCGCGTACAACCCATCCGCTGTGGGAGGGCCATCAGAAAACAGGAGGTGGCCACTTGGTTCTCCCCCGAGGGGCGCGCCGCTGGTCGTCATGGCTTCGGCGACATGGGCGTCCCCCACCTGGGTGCGGGTAAGGGCGATCGATTCGCGTGCCAGCGCTCGTTCGAGGCCGAGGTTGGTCATCACCGTTCCAACCATGCGCGGGCCTCGTCGGCACAGCCACATCAGCGCATCCCCATCGAGCACGTTGCCGCCAGCATCGACAAGCGCGATGCGATCCCCATCGCCATCGAGGACCAGCGCCACGTCGGCCCCGGATTCTCGCAGGACGTGCGCCGCGAATTGTGGGTGTACGGCGCCGCAGTCCACGTTGATCGCGGGTCCGGAAAAGGGAATCACCTCCGCGCCGAGGGCCCGCAAGACCCGGAGACCCGCGGCGGCGGAGGCACCGGCCGCGGCATCGAACACCACCTTCCTGCCAAACAACCACTCGCCGGGAGGGAGCGAAGCCAGGAGCGCCTTGGCGTAGTCCTCCACCCCTTCCGCATCCCGGTGGTGCCCACCCGAAACCTGCGAGGATCGCGTCATCGCATCGGCCACGGCTGCGGTGGTCGCTGCATCTAGCTTTCTCCCACCTCCCCCCACGACCTTGAGCCCGTTGTCTTCGGGGGGATTGTGGCTTGCCGTCACCATGATGCCGGCGGCTGCCTGCTCGTCTCGCACTCGCAGCGACAGGCCGGGCGTGGGCAGCACGCCAAGGTTCGTGGCCCGCCCCCCCCCCGCCACGATGCCGGCACAGACGGCATGAGCAAGGTCGGCGCTGGAAGATCGCGTGTCTCTCGCCACCCAAACCTCGCCACCGAGAACACTCGCCACCGCGTTCCCCACGCGCCAAGCCAGAGCCTCGTCGATGTCAACGCCCGCGCGCCCGCGGATGCCATCTGTCCCGAACTTCACGGTCATTCCTTGCGGGTCACGAGCACGGAGTCAGGGGTCACGCTGACCACCTTCACGTCCTCTCCCGAGGCTCCGACCACCTCAAGATAATTCAGCGTTTTACGCCCATATCGAACCAATGCCGTGGCACCGAGGTTGGGCTCCAGGACGTGAACCATGACGCTCACGCTGTCGTCGTTCATGCCATCGAGCAGCGCTTGTGGGCCGTTGACAAGCACCGACACGCTCGAGGTTTCAGTGGACCAGGCCGCATCGCGCACCAGCACAGGAACAGCTGCGAACGTGCGCTCGGTGAGGATCGGTTCCACAGCGATCCGAACGACGAAGCGACCCGCGCCGCCCACTTGCTCGACCCCTTTGCCGAGCGAGAGCCTCGCTTCGATCTCCACATCGTCACGCAGATCGGTCAGGTCGATGTCTTCAGTAGGAATGGAATCCATTCCGCGCAATACCGAGTCGACCCCTGAAAGCTCGGCGCGAGCGGGTTCGACCACCACCTTGGCCACGCGGTAGCCGGCCGCCACCTTTCCCACGGTAAACGGCGTGACCGGGACTTTACGGCGCAGCAATCGACCCAAGGTCACGCGCAGCTGCGAGGGCGAAGTGCTCACCACACGCACTTGGGGAGGAAGCCGATCCACGGGCTTCTCGGACAGGTTGACCGAAACAGCGCCCTCGTGGGCTTTGCTGAGATCCACTTTGATCGAGAGGTTTTGCTGTTGCAAGGAGCGAACGAAGGCCTGTGCACCGCTCACGGTCAGGCTCACGCCTTCGATCGGCATCTCCACCAGCGCCAGCCCCTCAGGGACCACCCATTCCACGGCGGCGCGCACCCGCACCTCGACCTGTTGTTCGGTCTGGACCCACATCCACAATACGACTGCCACCAGCAGCGAGACCAGCTTGTACGGTAGGTTTTTGGTGAGTGCGGCACGAAGGGCGGTGAGGATCTCCATCATGACTTCGCCCCTGCCTTCCTCGGTTCGAAGGCCTCCAGGAGCCGCTGCCGCAGCTCGCCCGCGTCGTTGGCGGGGCGCACCTCACCCGCGACCGCTACGGCCACGGTCCCCCGCTCCTCTGAAACCACGATCACAATCGCATCGGTTTCTTCGGTGAGGCCGATCGCGGCTCGGTGGCGCGTGCCCAGGAAGCGGCTGACATCCTTGCTCATCGAGAGGGGGAGGAAAACCTTGGCGGCAACGACCACGCCTTGGCGGATCACCACGGCCCCATCGTGCAAGGGACTGGTGGGGTGGAAGATCGCCAACAGGAGCTCGCTGGTGAGACGTGCGTTGAGCCGGTTGCCCGTGTCGGCGTAGTCTTGAAGGGCGGCTTCCCTTTCCACGGCGATGATCGCCCCGATGCGACGGCTCGCCATGAGGAAGCTGGCACGGATCACCTCTTCGAAGGCCGTTTGATCGCCTGCCTGCGAGAAACCTCGGAAGAGTCGGCCGCCGGCACCCGCGAGGCCCCGACGGATATCGCCCTGGAACAGGATCAAGACGGCTAGCACGAACGTGTCAAAAAGGTTTTCCAGCATCCAGTGGAGCGCGAAGAGATCAAGCTGCTGGGCGGCAACGAACAGGACCAGGGCGGCGGACAGGCCGAGCAGCGTCTGAAATCCGCGGGTACCCCGGACCAGAAGCAATGCCTGGTAGAGCACGAACCACAGGATCGCGATGTCCAGCACGTCGGTGATCCGCAGGTTCACCAGGTAAAGGCCGAGGATTTCGGTCACGCCAGCGCCGTCCAGGTGGCGAGCGCCGCTCGCGTGGCGGCCACGTCGTGAACCCGAATCATGCCCACCCCTGCTCGATGGCAATGTATCGCGACGGCGAGCGAGCCAGAGAGTCGATCGGCAGGGGCCCGCTGCTCGCCAAGGTCCGCGAGAAAGCTCTTTCGGGAGGCGCCGATGAGGACCCGGGCGTTGGGCCGCCCCTGCAGGCCGCGCAAAAGCGCGAGGCTTTGCTCCGCAGTTTTGGCGAAGCCGATCCCCGGGTCGAGCCACAGATGGGTGACGCCGGCGCTGCGAGCCTTCGCTTCTTTCGCCCGCAGGTCGCTCCACACTTCGGCCACCACATCTTCGTACTGTGTGCAGGCCCGCATGGTGGCGGGCGTGCCGCGCATGTGCATCAGGACGAGGGTGGCGCCTGCCTTCGAGCAGACGCCGAAGATGGCGGGATCCTCCCCGCCGCTTACGTCGTTGACCCAGGTTGCTCCAACATCGATCGCAGCGGCCGCCACGCGGGCGTGCCGCGTGTCGACCGAAACCACGGCCCCCAACGCCACTGCAGCGCGGATCGTCGGAAGAATCCTCAGGATTTCTTCTGCCTCCGCCACAGGCATGGCGCCTGGACGGGTGCTTTCACCCCCAACATCGATCACGTCTGCGCCTTCCGCGATGAGACGGGTGGCGTGCCGAACCGGATCATACGTACCCCCGTCGCTGAAGCTGTCCGGGGTCGCGTTCACAATACCCATGATCCTCATGGCCAACGCCACACATGCAGTTTCCCGACCGACTCGTGGGGGGGGCCGAGCGCCGAGGCGAAGGCGGATGCATCGGCGGCCGAGGAATCGGCCAGGACGAGCACGCGAGGGCTCGATGTCCCGCGGAGTGAGCTTGCGAAGTCAGCAGGACGGGGTTCGGGGCGCGCGGCGGGGTCGGGAGCGCGAAACGCCCGCTGCCGGTGAACTGGAATCCAGCCGACCCCGGCCCACGGGTGCAACCTTTCTGGAAGCACAGTCACCACGGATGCGCGCGGGGTCGCAGCGAGCGTCGTGAAAACAGCTGGAATCGGCCGGGGAACGCCCCAAAATGCCCCCCCATGCAGCCACGCGGGACCGACAGCATCCGCGAGCAGCAGCGCACCCACCGCGATTCGACCTTGTTGCGTGAAGCCGTGCGCGAGCGCCGGGAGCGATGCGGCAAGCAACGCCGGCAGTGCCCCAGCGGCCAACGAGCCGTTTCCAGTAAAAATCGCGGTGGGAAGGGCAAAGCCGGCAACTGCCATCGGCGCGACTGCGAACAGGATGCCGGCCCCTGCGCAGATCGCCAGGGCCCGGGAGGACACGCCACGTTGAGTCCACAGCAGCACGATCGCGAACCAAACGGCCATCGGAACGGCGTGGGTCGCGTTTCCCGAGATCCAGCCGAGGTCTGCCGGGGCCAGCGCCGCTACGGACCCGAAGGGGGCCGCGACGAGGCCTATCGCCGCCGCCAGCCCCAGCCGGAGCGCGCCCGCTCCGATCAGGAACGCCGCCGTCGGCAGCGGGGCGACCAGCGCCCCGACGACAGTGAATAGCCGCGACCACCCGCGCTTCTCCAGCATCCACGCTGCGGCGGCCGCAGCACCCGGTGCGATCCATACCTGGGACGACCACCCCGATGCCAGCCCCGCGGTCCACCATGCGCCCCCGGCGGCCATCGCTGCCAGCCACGGAACCCCCCGCACCCCTCCATAGGCGCCCACAGCGATGATCGATGTGACCATGAGGGCAAGAATTCCAAGCGAATGCGCAAAGTTGGGCGAGCCCAACGCGTGCAGAGGAGCCAGCAGGGCGGCGACCCCTGGGTTGCCGGCAACCTCAAGCAGTGGGGTGCCTCCTTCTGCAAAGACGCTGCCATCGTTGGGCGAACGGCCGTTCCTAATGTTGTCCCACAACTGCCAGCCGAGCCAGCGCTGAACCTCACCCGCGGGTTCGTTCGCCCCTGCGAGCACGCTGCTACCCAGCTTGCCGCCCACTTCCACGATCCTCACACAGGCCGCCAAGGCACCCACGACGCTCCCAGCAATCAACCCGCTACCGAGCCCGGTCGACTTGGCGGTAGAGGAGGGACGGACAGGCACATCGTTGGCTAACCCGATGGGCGGCCGACCAGTGCGTGCACCGCGGCGGGGTCGTCGGGGATGGCGAGATCGTCCAGAACCCGGTTCCGACGGAGAGTCCCGCAGGCGGTGCATCGGTATTCGATCATCAAACCCTTGGGCGAAGGAGTGAGCCCCACGGGGGCGAGCATTCCGCCGCATCCAGCTGCGCGGTCGCCCGGAACGATGTCCTCGTGGCGGGAATGCAGGCACCATGGGCAGTGGTCGCGCGGTCGGCGGCCCCCCTCCGGTACGTCGCGCTTGCAGTTCGCGCAGATGAACGCTTCGTCCAGGTGTTGCGGCGTGGTCCGCACCTGAGCGGCGTCTGCACGGGAGAGGGCGAGCCGGAGCAGCCGCCGCCCATCCAGGTCGTCCCAGTCGTCGGGAAAATGGGCCCCGCGCTTGCGGGCTTCGGTCACGAGTGCCCCTCGCCAACTTCGCCCTGGTCCTTCGATCCACGCCCCCGCGGCCCGCACATCTCCCCGGCTCTGCACCGCAAGGAGGGCCGCGACGGGGTCCGGAGCCTTGCCGGGGTCTCGCATCCGGGTGACGTACACCGCACGTGGCGTTCTCGCATCTCATCTTCGCTGCGGCATCAGCCGCGCAGCCCGCGCAGTTCGCCGGAGTGCCGCTCGCTGCCGCCGAACAGATCTTCCAGATCGAGCTGCACCGCCTGCCGCCCGAGGCGCTCAAGCCCCTTCTCTTCGACGCCGACCCTCGCATCCGGGTCCGCGCCGTCGTCGCGGCCGGCCGCCTCCAGGCACCGACCCTTCTCCTCGCCGGATTGGTCGCCGATGGCGAACCCACCGTGCGCTTGGCCGCTGTGCAGGCGCTTGGCTTCGCTCCCGACGCCGCCGCCCTGTTGCGTTCCCGATTGTCGGTCGAGTCGAATCCCCTCGTGGTCGGAGGGATTCTCGAGTCCCTGGGTCGGGTTGGCGAAGCGGAGGATGTAGCGGCCGTGGTGGTGGCGCTACAGTCCCCCCACGCAGTCATCGCAGCCCGGGCGCTGGGCCGGATGGGGATGCGCAACGTGGAAGGTGCGGGGAGCGCGGATACCGTGTCGGCGCTGCTCGACACCTTGGGCACCCCGATGGGTGAAACGCGCCGGAGCGCGGCCTGGGCGATCTCTCGAATTCCGATCTCACCGCTTCCCGCTGCGATGCGCGATCGGCTCGCTACTGCCGCGCTCGGCGACCCGGAGAGTCGGGTGCGCTCCTGGCTGGTTCGTGGAGCTGCGCCCGTGGTCAAGGATCCACAATTCCTGACCGCCGCGGCGGCCGACACCGCGGCAGAGGTGCGCCTCGCCGCCGTGCGGGCCATCGCGAAGCACGGTTGTCAGGCAGCGGCCCTCACCCTTCGTCTTGCGGACTCCGAGGTGAGCGTACGGGCAGAAGCGATCGCGGCCGCGGGTGCCTGCCGGGATGTGCCGATCGCGCCACTGCTGAAAGCGATGAACGACGGCACCACCGCCGAACAGGCAGCGGCCTTGCGTTCGTTGCAGACCCGCAAAGCCCTGCCCTTACCCCTCGCGGCGTACCAGGACCCGCCATGGCCGCTCCCCGTGCGCATCGCCGCCGTCGAGTCGATCACGGAACGTGCGCGCCTGCTGCGTCTTGCCTTGAGGCATGAGGATTCGAGGTTGCGCATTGCGGCCGTGGGCATGGTGCTGGGAGAAGATGACCCACCTCGAACCAACGAGATCGTGGATCTGCTCGCATCCGAGGACCTGGTGGTGGTGCAGGCGGCGGCAGATGCGGCTGTCGAACACCCCGATCCCGCCCTTGAGGAGCCGTTGCTTCGCGTGCTTGCCCGCCAGAATCTGGTGCGGGCGGTCGCGGTGAGCACCGTGCGAGCGCTCGATGCCCTGTATGCCACGGGTCGGCTCGCTCATCCGAGTCCGGCCGCCAAAGCTATGATTCGTCGCTGGTTGTCGGCACCGGAGCTCGGCAAGGCCGCCCCACGGCTGTGTGCCGCGCTGAGCCTCGACCCCCCTCGTATCAGGCACCCCGACCGCTTGCTTCCCCAACTGGCAGAGGTCGCCCGGATGCGCAGCGCGCGGGTGTTCACGAGTGAAGGGGAAATCCGGATCGAGCTGCTCCCTGAAGTGGCGCCGTACACTGTGTGGAACTTCGTGAGCCTCGCCGAACAAGGGTACTTCAACGGCCTGACGTTTCACCGGGTGGTGTCAGACTTCGTCGTTCAAACTGGAGATCCGAGGGGGGATGGCTGGGGTGGACCAGGCTTCGAGGTTCCGGACGAATTCTCGGCGGAAGACTATGCGACCGGCACGGTGGGAGTGGCCCGGTCTGGACCCGACACCGGGGGCAGCCAGTGGTTCGTGACCACCTCGCCTCAACCTCACCTCGACTTCAACTATACGGTTTTTGGGAGGGTAACCCAGGGAATACGCGCTGCTCGTGCCATGGATGTGGACGACACGATCACCCGCATCGTGATCGAGCGCGTGCCTTGACCCTCCCAATGATGGGGTTGCTCAACCTCGGGTTGGGGTGCGAACCGGGCGTCGCTCCGCCCGTTGAGGGGGAGCACGGCACGACCGTCGACAGCGATGGGGATGGGTTCCCCTCGTGGACGACCACGAACGACCCGCTCCTCGCCGATTGCGATGATGCAAGTGCGGCCGTCACGCCCGAACAGGAAGTCTACGTTCCAGGCGGCCCCTTCACACGGGGAACCCTGGCTGTTCCCCACGCGGAGCCCGTTCGGACGATCACTCTGAAGCCCTATTGCATCGACCGCACGGAGGTCACCAACGCGGACTTCGTCGTGCTGTTGGAGCAGCGAGAGGCGTCGGGCCAGCCAAACGCCGATGATCAAGACCGTGATCTCTACGACATCTGGGACGCCGATGACGATTTTCCCCAGCGTTTGGCCCAGACCGAGGGCCGCTGGAGCATCATGGCCGGGTACGAGGACCACCCCGTGGTCGAAGTGTGGGAGTGGAGCGCAGAATTCTACTGCGGGCAGCTCGGGAAGCATGTGCCGACGGAAGCCCAGTGGGAGAAAGCGGCCCGGGGCGATTCGGACGCACGATCCTTCCCCTGGGGCGATGAAGAGCCCACCTGCGACAAGGCCAACTTCGCCCCTGTTTTCGTCGACGAGCCAGAGAGTGAGGGGCCGTGTGTCCTCGACACGAGTCCGGTCGACGAGCTTCCTGCGGGTCGGACGCCATCGGGCATCGCGGGCTTGGCCGGGAACGCCTCGGAGTGGGTGTCGGACTGGTTTGACCCGTCCGCCTACCTTAGCGATGACGAGAACGACCCTTCCGGCCCTGCGGTCGGCGCGACGTATGACGACGGCGTCGGCGTGTACGTTGCCAGGATTTCAAGGGGTGGAGGACTGCTATCGCCCGCCGAGTCGCTGCACGTCTCCTACCGCTTCCCCGAGCCGGAGGATGCGACCAGCAACGGCATCGGGTTCCGGTGTGCGCGGAAATTGGAGTGAGCTTCTAAGAGTCTTCGGCGTTTCTCGCCTCCGGCAACTCGCATGCGATGTGTCGTGCACGCGTACGTCGGCGTGTTCCGGAATCGTGGCCTGGGGCTCGTGCTCGGGAGCACCCGGGGACGACGCGTGGGACGATCGTCGATCACGATCATGCGCAGGACTCCGCCTCACGATGTCGTGCGCGGAAGTCGGTAGGGTTGCTTTGAGTTTACGCCGCTGTGCGCTCCGCGCTGGCGTACGCTTCGGCGAGGAGTTGCAGGTTGCAGCGCATGGCCACCGCGTGGGCCTGGAGGTTCGCAGCGGCCAATCCCCAGGCGCGCGCGTTCACGGATTCCATCTCCACCCAAAAACTCCGCATCGTCTCCGACGGGATGTCCCGGCTCCCCGCGCGACGGGACACCAGCCCCGCGGCCGCGAGGGAGCCGAGGGGTGATGGGGGAAGTTTTGGATGGCGACCTTCTGGCCTTGGGAGCCAGACTCGAAGGTGAGTGGGAGGCCGTTCATGGACATCAGGTATCTCGCCAAGGACGACTACCTCGGTCGACTCACTCAAAGACACCCAACGGACAGAACATCAGCGTTGTTCGACCCTCAGCGGCCGGCGAATCCAAGACGATGAACCTGTGATGCGCATAAAAAGAGACTGCATCCTCATCTTTCGCGTCCGTAACCAGTCCGATGCAACCCACTTCATCCCGAAGCGCGAGTCCCATCTTGCCACACTTCGCCAACAACGCGACGCCCACTCCTCGTCCGCGTGCGGACACGTCCGTCGCCAGCCGTGCGACCAAGAGGACAGGAATTGGGTATCGAGGGTAACCCCGCCCAGGGAGCTTCTCCGCGTCCAGCGAAGACATCGTGACCGTCGCGTACCCCAGAATTGGCGAGTCCTCTATCGCGACATACGTCACGCCAACGTGCAGTCTGAACTGATTCTTGTCGGCGTATCGACTCAGATACTCATCCAGTGTAGCTACGCCCGAACGAAACGAGCGGCGAGGATCGCCCTTTTGCAGTTTACGAATCTCCACGATTACAGCTGGCGCAGTGCGCGCCGAAGCGAAGGCGTGGCCTTGGGAGGATGATCAATGAGATCCAAAACGCGACGGGCTGACTCTGCAGTGATGACGATCCGGCCTGGCAGGATGAATTCTTCGGGAATCTCCTCCAACGCGCGCGCCTCGTGGAAGATGGCGTCTTCGATCAAGTCGCGACGGCTTCGTCCTGTTGTACGAGACAGATCGTCCAGGCGACGCTTGGCTGCCAAGGAGATGTGCGCGGAAAACTGAATCGTGGAAGCGGCCATGAGCGCAGTCTATTCCGTAGAGTGAGGCCAGTCAAGTCCTTGTTGAACCTCGATACAGATGTGGTCGAGTCCCGGTTGAAGTTCAGCCGCGTATCCTCGAGGCTCCATGCCCCCCGTTCGGATCCGAGCCGAGGATGGGCTTGCCGTCGGTTCGCGAAAGGAGCGGCTAAGGTGGCCGCGCTCTTGGCTTGAGTCGGCGAGAACCAGACGTACACTGTTCCCGCGTTCGGATATGGATTCGCCCGAGTCGGCTTGACTTTTCGCTTTGGCGGTGCGTGATACCAGTCTTCGCTGTGGAGGACAATCAGTCCGTCTTGCCCTGCGGCACGGGCCCGCTCAACCGCGGCTTCGGTTCCACGCCAAGGCTGACCGTGGGCGTCAATCACCAGCCGCGTCCGCGCCCTGACTTTGGTTCGTTCGACATCCTGACCTTTGCCCCACGACCAGGACCGAACGGGGTGTTCGGGGTTTCAGGTCGCTATGGGGTGGTCAGGGTGCGACAAGAGCACCTACGCGACCGCGGCTACTGGACGCCCGGAGAGTCGGTCACCGCCTCCAGCACCGCGTTCTCTCCGGCTACCCGCCCGCCAAGCACCACCGCGGTCAGCGAGCCGGTGAAACCGTAGTTCCCCACGAGCGACCCGCCGAGCATCCCGGTCAGCTCACCCGCCGCGTACAACCCCGGGATGACCGCGCCGTTCACATCGAGCACGCGCCCCTCCAGATCGACGTCGATCCCTCCAAAGCCCTTTGCGACGGTGACCGCGATGGGGACGGCGTAGAACGGGGCCATCTGGATCGCAGCGCCACGGTGCTCCGCGTCCCGGAACGGGTCGCTGTCTACCGCCCCGCTGGAGAATTGCTGGAAAGCCTCCCACTCGGCCTCGAGCGTGGCCGAGGGCACCCCGAGGGCGTCACCGAGCCCGCTGACGGTGTCCGCCGTTGTCACTTAGCCGGCGGCCGAAAGATCCGAGAGGGTGTAGGTGTTCTGGTCGTAGCCGAGGAAGCTGGCGTTGGACGCCAGGACATCATCCATCAGGAGCCAGGCATCCCCGGACGGGAGCAGCGCCCGGGTCCAGCCGACGATGAAGCTGTTGGTCTCGGACTCATCGCAGAAGCGCTCCCCGGCGTTATCGAACCAGAGCAGTTTGGACATCTCCGGGAACACCGCCTCCCCCGGCTCCTCCCCGGGTGCGGGCACGCCGTGCGCGTAGAGTCCGACCGCGTGAAGGTTCTGGGTCGCGGCGCCGTGCGCCTCCAGCATCGTGAGACCGTTGCCGTCGGCTCCCTCCGAATAGCCCCACCGGAGGTCGTTCTGGGCGATCTCCGGCACCTCCTGCCGAACGCGATCGAGGTTGCGCATGAAGCCTCCGGTCGCGACCACGACCGTCTGCGCCAAGGACTCCTGCGAGGCGCCGGTCGCGAGGTCTGTCCATGCCACCCCTAGCACCCGACCGTCCTCCGCGATGAGGAGATCGTCGGCCTGTGCGTTGTAACGCAGGGTCTCTGACGGGATCTGCGCGGCGATGGCGTCGCTGATGGACATCCCGTCGCGGTCGAGCTCGTGGAGGCGGGCGGTCGTTCCCCCGGAGGAGTCTGCAACTGGCGCCAGCCAATCGAGGCCCAGATCCGCAAGCCAGTCGTGAACGCGGACGACGTTGTTGTAGGCGAAGTATTGCACCCACGGGTCATCCGGGTCGCCGCCCGTGAAAGACGGCCATTCGGAGAGGAGTTGCTCCGGAGAATCCACGACCCCGGCCGCTTCCTCCTCCGGGGTCCCGGAGAACATCATCAGGGAGCCGCCGCCCTGGTCGTTGCCGCCGTAGTGATCTGACCGTTCCAGCGTCAGGACGCGCGCCCCACCTGACACCGCTTCGAAGGTCGCGGCGAGGCCGGCGGGACCGCTGCCGATCACGATGACGTCGTAGTCCGAGGACGCCGGATCGGACGTGGCCGTCTCCCCGGACTTCCCGATGGACGGCTGGCAGGCGAAGAGCAGGAGCAGGGTCACCGGCGATCAACGGGGAGCATCGGAGGTACTAGCCCAACTCCCCGAACGGTGCGGCGGGGGATCCACCGGCCCGCCGCCGTGTTATTACAGGTGTAGCACGTCGGACATGCCCCGACGCGTCGCCCTGCCCGCCCTTCGACGCCCGACGGGAGCCGCTTCGCCATCCGAACGCGCTCCTATGCGTACGAGTGGATGGTCGAGGACGGGCAGACATTTGGCGGCGCCCTTTCGGGGGACCCCATATTCATCGCCCTGCCAGAGACGCAACAGGCGGGATGCCGAAAAGAAGCCCCGGCGTTAGGGCGCAACAGCTTCGCGCGATTGTCGCCGAGGGCTTCCCGCAGCTGCTTCTCGAGCTCGCGAAGCATGAGCGCACCCTGCCGCGCCACGTCGAGCGGGAGTTCCGGTCCTATCTGGGTTGCGGCGACGTCGTGTCCGGCTTCGCCTGGCTCGAATGTCGTGACTGTGATCACCACAGGCTCGTGCTTTTTTCGTGCAAAACTCGGGGATTTTGCCCGTCCTGTGGCGGGCGGCGGATGGCGGAGCGTGCGGCGCACCTCGTGGATCGAGTCATTCCGCATGTCGCGACGCGCCAGTGGGTGCTGACGGTGCCCTGGAAACGGCGCTGGCTCCTCGCGCGCCATGCGGCGCTCGCCGACGGGGTGCTGCGCATCGCGCTCCGCCGGATCGAGCGTTGGTATCGGAAGGCGACGGGTCGGAAGCACGGAAAAAGCGGGGCGGTAACTGCTTTACAGCGTTTTGGTTCCGCTTTGAATTTGAACTTACACTTTCACATCGTCCACGTAGATGGCGTGTTTGACCGTGGAAAAGACGACGCCTTTCACTTTTTCCAAGCGACGCCGAACACGGAGGACGTCGAGCGGCTCGTGGAGGAGATCGCCCGCGCCTCCGAGGCCTGGCTCGCGAAGCAGGGCTACGCCGGGGCCGACGGCGAGG
>CAMBIK010000030.1 GCA_945867435.1 Klebsiella pneumoniae | reverse complement strand
GCAGCCGACGGCGCGGCTCAGCACCCTGAGTTGGCTGCTCCGGGCGTACCGCGGTCGCTGCTGTTGTAGTAGTCGGTGCTGCGGCACCAGCTGATGACATCGTCGTTGCTGACCCAGTCGTAGGCCCCCGCCGCGAGCTCCATGCTGATGCCGGAGGCGAAGAGGAACGAGGAGGTCCACGCGACGCGGTCGATCTCCCCCGAGGGGTCGGAAAGCACGATGCGATCCGTGCTGTTCGACAACAACAGCGAAGGGCCGTAAGCATAGTCGACCGTGACGCTTCCCATCGCGGCGTAGCTTGCGCTGTAGCCGAAAACCGCGTACTCCCCGGCACGAACCAGCACATCGCTCGTCATTGTGTGGCTTTCCACGTTGTCCGCGAGGGTCCACCCGCACATCGTGATGTCGATGGCCGTGGTGTTGTACACCTCGAACCACTCCCCGAAGGGGTCGCTTACGGAGGCGGGATTGGGGTTCACCTCCGTCAGAATGAGGTCGCCCGTGGACAAAAGGCCTTCGTCGCAGCCCGCATCGCAATCGTTGTCGAAGCCATCCCGGACTTCGAGGGCGCCGTCGTAGATGGCGGCGTTGGTATCGTCACAATCGGTGCCGCCGTAGGCCTCTGCGTCGCCCCCATCGGCGTCCTGGTCGTAGTCGCTGGCACCATCGCAATCGCTGTCTGTGCCGTCGTACCAGGATTCTGCCGCTCCAGGAGAGATGGCGCTGGCGAGGTCGTTGCAGTCGTCGCCGCCGTAAAGGTCGGAACGGTAGCCATCGCGATCGCGATCGTAGTCGTCGTTCCCGGCACAATCAGAATCAGCCCCGTCGTACCACGCGTCGGGGGCGCCCAGGTAGGTCGTGGAGCGGGTGTCGTCACAGTCCGTGCCGCCGTACGTGCTTGATCGGCCGCCATCCCCATCTTGATCGTAGTCGCTGGCGCCATCGCAGTCGGCGTCCGACCCGTCGTACCAGACCTCCGTCGCAGCGGGGTTCACGGCCGCGTCTGTGTCCTCGCAGTCCGTGCCCCCGTAGGTGTCGATGTCGTAGCCATCGCCGTCCCGATCGTAGTCGTTACCGCCATCGCAGTCGGTGTCCAGGCCGTCGTACCAAATCTCGGCCTCGCCAGGATTGACGCCCGCATCGGTGTCATCACAATCGTCCCCCCCGGCGATGGGGTCGTCGTAGCCATCGCCATCCTGATCGAAATCGTCGGCGGCATCGCAGTCCTGGTCAACGCCGTCGTACCAAATCTCCGTTGAACCTGGATTCACCGCAGCATCGGCATCGTCACAGTCCGAACCGCCGCCCCCCCCACCGACGTAGCCATCGCCATCCAGGTCAAAATCGCTGGTGGCCGAACAATCGCTGTCCACGCCATCGTAGGCGATATCTGCAGCCGAGGGGCTGATCGTGGCGTCGGTGTCGTTGCAGTCATCGCCACCCGTGGCGAGGGCGTCGTGACCATCGGCGTCCTGGTCGAAGTCGTTGGCACCGTCGCAGTCGCTGTCAACCCCGTCGTACCAGGCGTCGACGGCACCCACAAAGGTGGTCGCAGCGACGTCGTCGCAGTCGTCACCGCCCGCGCTGTCGGCCGCAAAGCCATCCCCGTCCTGGTCGTTGTCGTTCGCGCCGTCGCAATCCTGGTCCAGTCCGTCGTACCAGATTTCGGTAGCCGAGGGGCTGATGGTCGAGTCAGAATCGTCGCAATCGCCCCCGCCCACCGTGTCCGACTGGTAGCCATCGCCGTCGATATCGTAGTCGCTGGAGTCGGAACAATCGCTGTCGACGCCATCGTAGGGGAGATCCGTCGCATCCGGGTAGACTGTGTCGTCCGAGTCGTCGCAGTCGTCGCCGCCGAGCGCGAGGGCGGCGTACCCATCGGCATCCCGGTCGTCGTCGTCGTCGCCCGCGCAATCTGCGTCCACGCCGTCGTACCACACCTCGATCGCCCCACTGTAGGTGGAGGCCACGAGGTCGTCGCAGTCCAACCCGCCGTAGGTTTCGGAGGCCTGACCGTCTCCGTCCTGGTCGTAGTCGCTTTCGCCGTCGCAATCGCTATCGACGCCGTCGTACCAGGCATCTGCTGCGCCAGGGAACGTGGTCGCATCGGTGTCATCGCAGTCGGAGCCGCCGCCGCTGGTGGCGTTAGAACCATCGCCATCCTGATCGAAATCGTCGTTGCCGGCACAGTCCGAATCGGTCCCGTCGTACCAGGTGTCTACCGCTGCCGGGTTGATGGCCGCGCTGGTGTCGTTGCAGTCATCCCCACCCCACGCATCGGACAAGTAGCCGTCGGCATCCTGATCGTAGTCGTCGTTTCCGCCGCAGTCGGAATCCGTGCCGTCGTACCAGGAGTCCGGCGCGCCTAAATAGGTGGTGGCGAGCATGTCGTCGCAGTCCGAACCGCCCCAGGCATCGGATGCCTGGCCATCCCCATCCTGATCGTAGTCGTCGTCTGCGCCGCAATCCGAGTCGATGCCATCGTACCAAATCTCCTCGGCCCAAGGGAACGCTGAAGGATCCGCGTCATCGCAGTCGCCTTCGACTTCCGAATAGCCATCGCCATCGTCGTCGACGTAGGCCGTTCCTTCATCCGTTACGCCGTTGCAGTCGTTGTCCGTGGCGTCGGGCAGCTCGGGGGCGGAAGGGTAGACGGTGTCGTTATCGTCGTCGCAATCCCCATCACAGTCGGTAACGCCGTCGCGGTCGGCATCCACGCAGGCTTCGACGTAGAGGTTCGTCCGGCACTGTCCAACAAGACCGACGGGGTCCGTGAGCGTGAGAGAGAAGACATGATCCCCGGCTTTGACCGGCGTGTAGGCCTGAGTGACCAACCCGGCGCTGGTCGGCGAGCCTGCCCAGACCTCGCCATCGAGGTCGCTAGCCAAAACGGCGGCGAGCTGTGCGGGGTCCGTGTTGTCGTCTGTGGCGCCTGCCGTGAGGTTCACGGAATCACCCAAGCGAATCGCCGAGCCATCGATCGGAGACGAAAATGCACATTCAGGGTCGGTGTTCACCGCAGGGATGAGGGCAACGTGGTCCTCCCCCAGCTGCCCGGACGCATCGGTCGCGAACAGGGACAGCAAGTGGTCGGTGTTGCTGAGTGTGAGCACCCAGCCGGCATTGCCACCTTCACAGGCTTCCCCAGCCCGATCCGCAAGCACGCCGTCCACACCCGACTCGAGCAAAAACTCTAAGTCATCGCCGGAAAGCTCATCGTCCACCTGTGCGCAGAACGCAACGGGGCTGGCCGGGTCGAACGTGCTGCCATCGGCCGGACGAACGATGGTGACCACCGGGGCATCATTCGCCGAGTTTAACGTGCTGTCTTGACAAGCCAGGAGCAGAATGATGGACATCATGAGGAGGCTCTACCCTGCCGCTCCCGGTTGTGTCCGCAAAAAGGCCACGGAAGCACCTTGCCTTGCGGTGCCGCCGAAGTCGCCGGGATAAGGAGACAGGCCCAACCGTCGGCGCGGCCCCGCAGGCCCGCGCGCAGGAGTGCTCCATGGAGATCCGTCTTTTTGCCGGCAACGCCAACCCGGCGCTGGCACACAGCATCGCCGAACACCTTGGATGCACGATGGGAGCCGCGCGGGTCACCAGCTTCTCCGACGGTGAAATCCAAGTGGAGATCGACGAGAACGTACGAGGCCGCGACGTGTACCTGGTCCAACCCACCAGCCGCCCCGCCAATGACCACATCATGGAACTGTTGATCATGGCGGATGCGTGCAAGCGCGCAAGCGCCGGCCGGGTCACGGCAGTGGTCCCCTACTACGGCTACTCGCGGCAGGATCGCAAGGTGGCACCGCGGGCCCCGATCAGCGCCAAGTTGGTCGCCGATATCATACAGAAGAGCGGCATAGACAGGATGGTAACGATGGATCTGCACGCCGGTCAGATCCAGGGCTTCTTCGACATTCCTGTGGACAACCTCTACGGCGGCCCGACCCTCTCCGAATACATCCGCCGCAACGTAGACACCTCGAACTGCGTGGTGGTGAGCCCCGATGCGGGCGGGGTGGAGCGGGCACGTGCCTTCGCCAAGCGGATCGGTGCAACCATCGCCATCATCGACAAACGCCGTTCGGGCCCCAACAAGTCCGAAGTTTTGCATCTGATCGGCGATGTGCGGGACCGCACCGCGATCATCGTGGATGACATGATCGATACCGCAGGCACCCTGCAGAAGGCCGCTGCCGCCGTTCAGGAGAATGGTGCGACCGCCGTCTACGCAGTCGCCACCCACGCCGTACTCAGCGGCCCCGCCATCCAACGGATCGCCGAAAGCGTTCTCCAACGTGTCTTCGTGACCGACACGATCCCGCTCACGGCGGAAGGTGCCGCCTGCCCCAAGATCGTTACGGTGCCGGTCGGTCCCGTACTTGCCGAAGCCATCCGCAGCATCCACAGCAACGACTCCGTGTCGCGGCTGTTCAGGTAGGGACAAAGCGCAACGCTCTGCGCCCACGGCTCTTGACACCGCAGCCTGAGCATCATAGTTGGGCCGCGCTTCACCTACCGTGAAGTGCCGCCATGTCGGGCCGAAAGGCTCCTACGTCCAAGACGTGGCATCTCACACGCTTCTGCGTGTCGAATCCGGGCTTCCCGGGGATGCGACGTTGCCGCCCCCCGAGGGCCGAGGATTCAATGGATACCTACAGCATCAACGCCGAAACCCGAGCCGTAGGCGGCAAGGGCGATGTGCGAAAGGCCCGCGCGAAGGGTGTCACCCCGGGCGTCATGTACCGCGCCGGTACCGAAGCCACGGCCGTGGCGTTCGACGGCAAGGCGCTCTCCGCGATCTTCCGCAAGACCAACGACCCCAACACCATCGTGCACGTCCAGATCGCCGGCAAGGCCTACCCCTGCTTGATCCGCCAGGTTCAACGCAATCCGCTCTCGCGTCTCGTGGAACATGTCGACTTCCACCATGTGCAGGCCGGCGAACGCGTCAACGTTCGCGTTGCGGTGACCACCAGCGGTCGCGCCGCGGGTGTGCGTGCAGGTGGCCAGCTTCGCCTGCTGGCGCGCGCCGTGAACTTGCAGTGCGATGCCTACCAAGTGCCGACCGCGGTGAACGTGGATGTGACCCCGCTGGAAACCGGCCGGTTCATCCTTGCTTCTCAGCTGCAGCTGCCCGAAGGCGCCACCATCGTGTTCGCGCAGGACTTCAACGTGGTGACCGTGGAAGGCAAAGTGAAGGACGAGCCGGCGGCCGCGGATGCGGCGCCCGTCGCTGGCGCAAAGGCCGCCCCCGGCAAGGCCGCGGCCGCCAAGGCCGCTCCCGCCAAGGCCGCCGCCAAAGCTCCGGCCAAGAAGTAGCCACCGATGCACCTCGTCGTCGGCCTCGGCAACCCAGGTACCCGCTACGCGCGGACCCGACACAACGTCGGGTTCCGAGTGGTGGAACGCCTCGCGAGCCGTGCTGGCGTACCCGTCGAAAAGAAGCTCTTCGGGGCCCTGGTCGCCGATGCTTCGTTCGGGGAGAAGCGAGCTTCGCTTGCCATGCCCCAGCAGTTCATGAATGTGTCGGGTCAACCGACAGCTTCGCTGCTTGGGTACTACAAGGTGGCAGCCTCCGACCTGATCGTGATTCACGATGACATGGATCTTCCCCTCGGGCGCCTTCGGGTGCGCGTCGGGGGAGGCCACGGCGGGCACAATGGCGTCAAGGACATCCAGCGCACCTGCGGCTCCGAATTCGTTCGGGTTCGCATGGGCGTCGGGCGTCCCCCCGCGCAGTGGGACCCGGCGGACTTCGTTTTGGCGAACTTCACCCCCGCCGAAGACGCTTCTGTAGAAACCATGCTCGACACCGCGGCGGACGCGGTAGCTAGCGTGGTTCGGGATGGGGTGGCCGCCACCATGAACCGATTCAATGCCACCCGGCCCGAGCCGGGTTCTCCTTGACTCCACGGGGCGTCCGCCGCCCCTACTCAACCCGCGTGGAGCACGCATGACCATCCTCAACGAATACGAAACCACCTACGTCGCCCGCCCGGACCTTACGGACGAGCAGATGTCGAAGATCACCACGAAGATCGAAGCACTCGTCGCAAGCGGCGGGGGCACGATCCTCGTTGCCGAAGATTGGGGCAAGCGCAAGCTCGCCTACCTGATCGAAAAGCAGCTGCGAGGCCACTACATCTACCTGAACTACTGCGGCCCATCGCCGATCGTCCTCGAAGTGGAGCGCAATCTCCGCCTCGAAGACAACCTCCTGCGCTTCCTCACGGTGAAAATCGGCGAGGACATCGTTCCGGAAGAACGCCGCCTCGTCGCCGAGGAACGCAAGCGCCTCCGCATCGAGCGCATGGCCGCGCTGAAGGCAGAAGAAGAGGCCGAAGCCCGCTACCGTTCGGAAGCGGAAGAGGAAGAGAACGAGCTCGGTACCGAGCAGGACGAGTAGGCGAAACCCCGTACGATTCGGAGCTTTTCATGAAGGTCATTCTCCAGGCCGACGTCGACAACCTTGGGAACACCGGGGATGTGAAAGACGTGGCAGACGGCTTCGGCCGCAACTACTTGCTTCCCCGTGGCTACGCCGTGCTCGCCGATGCGCGCAACGTTCGTCAGCTCGAACACCTCCAACGCCTGGCGGCTGCTCGCCACGCGAAGGAACTTGCCGCTGGAAAGGAGCTCGCCGATCGCATTGGCAAGACCCCCGTTTCCATCAAGCGACAGGCGGGTGAGGGCGACAAGATCTTCGGGTCGGTCAACAATGGCGACATCGCCGAGGCCCTTGCGGCGGCGGGCGTCACTGTAGACAAGCGACAGATCCTGCTCGCGGATCCCATCCGCAACATCGGCGTGTTCCAGGTGCCAGTAAAGGTGCTTCGCGGCGTGGAAGCGTCCGTGAAGGTTTACGTCATCCGCGGTTAGCGGGTGTCGAAGAACGCTTGGGAAACTGAGCGGGCCCTCCTCGGAGGCCTGCTGCTCGACCCAAGCCAACTTCTAGAGGTGATGGAGCGCATCGGCGCGGATGCGTTTTCGCGTCCGCCGCACGAATGCTTGTTCCGGTTGCTCACCGAAATGCAGGAGCAGGGCGTACGCGCCGACATCGTCACGGTGATCGACGAGATCGGCAGGCGAAAGGCGGAGGACTACGATGGCATAGCGTATGTGGCGGCGCTGCCCAACGCCTGTCCCAGCGTTGAGAACCTGATCACCTACGCCGAGCGCATTCGGGAAGCGAGTGTGCGCCGCCGACTCGTGGATGCCGCGGCCCACATCCAGGACATCGTAAAGAACGAGCCGAAGGACCTCCCCAGCCTGCTGGACGAGGCCGAACGGGCGATCTTCGACATCAGCCAGCTGAGCGGCCGAAGCGACTGGCACCCGCTCGCCGAGGTGATCGACGAGCAGTTCGAAGCCATCCAGGAGCGAGGCAGGTCGCCCGGCGCCGTCACGGGGGTCAGCACCGGCTTCTACGACCTTGACAGGATGGTGGCCGGATTCCACAAGGGTACGCTCGTCATCCTCGCGGCACGGCCCGCGATGGGAAAAACGGCGCTCGCGCTGAACATGGCGCTTGCGGCGGCGGAACACGGGCCCGTCGGCATCTTTTCGCTTGAGATGTCGAGGCAAGAGCTCGCAACGCGGATGCTCTGCTCTAAAGCCGAGGTGGATGCAGGCAAGGTGCGAACCGGTCAGTTGGATTCAGCGGACTGGCGCCGCCTCACTCAAGGCGTGGAGGACCTTCACGCGCTGCCGATCGAAATCGACGACACTCCGGGCCTCACCATCGCGCAACTTCGCAGCAAGGCCCGGCGGCTGTTTACCAAGCGCCGCGGGCTGTCGCTGGTGATCGTTGACTACCTTCAGTTGATGGTGGGGAGCGGGGGAGCGAAGGAATCACGCGAGAACGTGATCAGCAACATCTCGAGAGGATTGAAGATTCTGTCGAAGGAACTTCAGGTGCCGGTGCTGGCGCTTTCGCAGCTGAACCGAGGCGTAGAGGCACGAACCGACAAGCGTCCCTTGCCGAGCGACCTCCGCGAGTCCGGCGCCATCGAACAGGATGCCGACGTCATCATGTTCATCTATCGCGACGAATTCTACAACCCGGAGAGCCCCGACAAGGGGCTCGCCGAGGTGATCGTCTCCAAGCAGCGCGCCGGAGCAACAGGAACAATAAAGCTGGTGTTCGATGGCAAGTACACCTTGTTCAGGAACTACGCCGACCCGTCAATGACGCCGGGTGGGTACGCCTGAGGTGGGGGCTTCCTCCGACACGCCGATGCTCCGACAGTACCGAGAGCTTCGCGCGCAGGTGCCGGACGCGCTGCTCTTCTACCGAATGGGTGATTTCTACGAGCTTTTCGGCGAAGATGCGGTGTGGACCGCCGCCGCCCTGGAGCTCACGCTCACCACGCGAGACCGCGATAGCCCCGACCCCCTTCCGATGTGCGGAGTGCCCTGGCATGCCGCGGATGGGTACGTTCGCCGCCTGCTCGATCTCGGGCGGAAAGTGGCCTTTGCCGAGCAGGTCGAGGATCCCAAGCTGGCCAAGGGCATCGTGCGGCGGGAAATCGCCCGCGTCCTCACTCCGGGTCTGGTGTCGGATGGAGTTGATGCCCGAGAGCCCGCCTTCCTGGTGGCGATCACGGGGGTGCCGGGCGGTTGGGGAATCGCCTTCCTCGACGCCTCGACCGGCGACCTGCGTGCCGCCGATGTCGCCGATCTGGGCTCCCTTGCCGGGGAGCTCGCTCGCCACGCTCCGCGCGAGGCCCTGGTCGGCCGGGAGGTCGACGGGCCGGAGATCCGGGCCCTCCTCGGAGACCTGTGCACCACCGTCATCGACGATACGCGACCGGACCGCCACGACCTGACTCGCCGTTTCGGCGTCGTGACCGAGGGGATGGGAGCCGGACTGAGCGCCGCCGCGACCGCACTCCGCTACGCAAGCGAGCGCCTCCGGGCCGACCTGCGCAACGTCACGGCGCTCCGCACCTTCCGCGTGGGCACCACGCTGGGTCTGGACGAAGCCACGCTCCGCAACCTCGAGTTGTTCCGTCCGCTTCGGGGCACGGGGAAGAGGGGAACCCTGCTGGGCCTGCTGGACCACACGGCGACCCCGATGGGGGGGCGGCTGCTTCGGGACTGGCTTGCCAGTCCGCTTCTTGATATCGCAGCGATCGAGGCTCGCTTCGAGGCTGTCGAGGCCTTCAGCCCCGCGGTCAGGGGCTCCGCGCTGCCGCTCCTGCGCCAGGTCGCCGACCTCGAGCGCATCGCGGCCAAGGTGGCGCAAGGGCTGGGCGGTCCACGGGAACTCGTGGCGCTCGGACTGAGCCTGGACCGTGTGAGCGCGCTCGCCTCGCTGCTTCCTCCGGGTCCGCTCCTCAGTCGCCTGCCGGAAGACCTGGCCCCGGATGTCGCCGCCGATGTCCTTTTCTGGCTGGTGGAAGATCCGCCCGCAGGGTTGGACGACGGCAACTTTGTGCGTCACGGAGCCCATCCGGATCTCGATCGCTTGAGGGGGCTGGCGACCGATGCCAAGGGCGCGATCGCCGCGATGGAAGACCGCCTGCGCCGCGAAACCGACATCGGTTCGCTGAAGATTCGTCACAACGACGTTTTTGGCTACTACATCGAAGTTACCAAATCAAACCTTCATAAAGCTCCAGCAACGTGGCACAGGAAGCAGACCATCGCCAACGGTGAACGCTTCATCACCGCTGAGTTGAAGGAACACCAGGAGTCCGTTTCCGGTGCGGAGGAGCAGCGTATTCGCCTTGAAGGTGAGCTTTTCAGAGCGCTCCGCGCCCGCTTGGCCGAGACCGTGCCCCGCATTCAGGCCATCGCGCGGAGCGTGGCAGAGCTTGATGTACACGCGACCTTCGCGGAGCTGGCTTCGACCCACCGGTGGGTCCGACCCACGCTGGATGCCAGTCACGACCTTGACCTTGTCGGCAGCCGTCACCCCGTGGTGGAGGCGGTTCGGCGTGATGAGCGCTTTGTGCCCAACGATCTGCGGATGGACGAAACGACCAGGCTGGTGCTGCTCTTCGGACCCAACATGGCGGGAAAGAGCACGTTGATGCGCCAGGTGGGGCTGAGCGTGGTCATGGCGCAGATGGGCTGCCCGGTGCCGGCGCGCTCCGCACGGGTCGGCATCGTGGACCGCCTCTTTGTGCGCGTAGGCGCGAGCGACGACCTCGCTCGCGGTCAGAGCACGTTCATGGTCGAGATGGGGGAAACGGCAAACATTCTCGCCGGTGCCACCTCCCGAAGCCTCGTGCTGCTCGATGAGATCGGGCGAGGAACGAGCACCTACGATGGACTGGCCATCGCTTGGGCCGTCGCTGAAGATCTCCACGACCGGGTCCGTTCCCGCACGTTGTTCGCGACCCACTACCACGAGCTGGCGGCGCTGACGGAGAGCAATGTCGGAGCACGCGCGATGCATGTGGCGGTCTCCGAATCGGCCGACAAAATCACTTTTCTGCGCGTCATCCGGGCGGGTCCCGCACCTGGGAGCTTCGGCATTCAGTGCGCGCGCCTGGCCGGATTGCCCCCATCGGTGGTCGCTCGGGCCACGCGGCTCCTCTCGCAGTTGGAACGGAGGCGTCCGCGCGCGGAATCCACTCAAATGTCGCTGTTTGGCGGCGGTCCATCCGCGGCAGAGCCGGTCCTGCCTCCACCCGCCGCACCTCTCGCAGATCCGGTACGAAGCGCCCTTCTGGACCTGGACCCTGACGCCCTCACGCCGCGGGGCGCGCTCGAGGAACTGTATCGACTCTGTAGGTTGGCAAAGGAATAGTGGATCAGGGAGCGAGCTGCGCCGCTTCCTGGGTCAGCGCGACCACCAGCCTCTCGACGACTTCCTCCTCGGTAGCGCAGCCGCGGGCCAGGTTCCGCGTGAAAATGGCACAGACGGGCTCACGATCCTCCTGAAGGGAGACCACGGCGATGGTGGTAGGCGGGATCGGCGGCTGGCTGGAGGCGAGCGTTGCGGGGTCCGGGGCGGGGTGCCATTCCCAGCTCCACCGTTCGACTTCCCGTAGGGCTCCCGCCTCCATCCTGCCGAACGCGGCGTTCAGCAGGGGGGGCCATGCGTCGGCGCCGATCGGGAGGGGGAGGGGATAGGCGACGGGGAGGAGGTGGTTCGCGCGGGCCAACGCCTCATCGGCTTCATCGAGCCGGCCCTGGACCTCAAGCACCTGACCACGAACCGCGTGCGCACGGGCGTCGGTGGGCGATTCGAGGAGGCAGCGATCAGCGGCCTCGAGGGCCTCGTCGAATTCGCAGGCCGCAAAGAGCGCCGCGGCCTCCACGGCGCCGACATGCGCGCCGAGCGCTTGTGCCTGCCGAGCGGCCAGAACGCCTACTTCGCCGTGCCCGTAGCGGGGTGCCACGTCGGCCACCAGCAACAGCGCCTCGATGTCTTCGGGGTCGTGGTCGAGCAGTTCTTCCGCGATCCCCACGGCCGCGTCAAACCTGCCTTCGTTCACGAGGCGCCGTGCCTCCGCGAGCTGCACTGCAACCTGGCCTTCCACCGACACGCCCCATCCGGGGAAATCCGGGCGGTCGTCGGCCATCACCTGTCCTGAAAGAAGAGGTAGAAGCCGCTCGCCGCCAGCATGAAGACCCCGAGAAGACCCAAGACGTACGCGCAGCCGATCGGTGCTCCCTTGGCGGGGAGGGCAGCTTCCTTGGGGGCCGGTGGCGTGGCTTCCGCGACCGGCAAAGGTTGAATCACTGGAGCCGCCACTCGGAGGCTTCGCAGCGCTCCACCGCGGAGCGCCTGCGCGAAAACCCCGAACTCCGCAATGTCCTTGCAGAGGCCCATGTCGGTCAGCATCCACTTCTCGAAGCTTGTCTCTTCGGCTTCGCGGGCCATGCGGCCGGCTTCGTACAAGGGGAGGGGAGCCAGGTCCAGGTTTGGCGAGTCGGGCAGGTCGGTGAAGGCGACGCCCGCGTGATCGCGCAGCGCCCGCTTCACGGCGTGGCGGGCGCGCAGAACCGCTACCGGGTACCCACCGTTGGCTTCGGCCTCGGCCGTAAGCTCCGCGAGCGGGACGCCCGTGTCATACGCGGCCGCGAGGATCCGTGCCTCACCCGGCTGTATCCGCGCCGCGACCTCTTTCAAAAGTTCCGTCGGGCTACGACCGCTCGTGAACTGGTTCGGAAAATCGCCGCCTGAAATGCGGCCACCCGCCTGCTTCACCTCTTCGAGGACCAGGGAATGGGACCAGTCGTTCAGCTCGGCGGTGGAGGTGACGCGCAAAATACCTTGCTGGAAGCGCAAGCACGCCTGATGCAGAGGGGCCCGGCCGTGCGCATCGCCCAATCGGCAGGTCGTAATCGCATAGTACCAGTCAGAGAAGCGCTGGGCCATCGCCTGCCCGGATGCGGCATCGCCCTGGTTGCGCCATTGCTTGAACAGCGTCGCCGTGGGAGTTTTCGAGAGGTCGCTCATCTTGGCCCCCATTACCACGGCTCGCAGCCGGGAACTACCTGCGTTCGGCGCGCACCGTGGACAGCACTCGCTCCCCCAGCCAAACGTGCCGCGCTTCGAATTCGAAGGTTGCCACATCGGGCACCAGGGGCTCCACCCGGTCCGTTCCGTCTGCGCCCGGCCAGACTTCAACCTCGCCGAAGCCCACGAAACGGCGCAACGTGGGGTGGATCGCCTTGTAAACCGACTCCTTCACAGAGAAACGCAGTACGGTATCGACCCACTGTCTTGAGGGAACCAGCGCTTTCACGGCTTCCAGTTCTCGCGCCGTGAGCACGCGTTCTGCCACACCGGGCCGGGCACGACAGGTCTCTTCCAGGTCAACGCCGACCCCGACCCGACCCCGAGCCACCAGGGCCACCGCCAGATCCTGTTTGTGCGTGACAGAGCCTACGAGCCCCTCGGGAAGCATCGGGGCCCCATGCTCATCGCTCAGGACCGCGGCCCGACGCGACCCCAGCTCGGCGAACGCCACGGAGAAGGCCAGCCGCCCCCCCGTGAACTGAATTTGTCGGTAGCCACGCAGCCCATCCGCAAGGACCCGTTCAGGCGCTGCGAGCCGACCGAGAACTTCCGGCGGCACATGCGCGGAACCGGCCGGCAGGTGGATACCCACCACGACGCCGTGAGGGAGCGCGTAAACGAACGCGGTGGCCCAGGGCACAGGAGGCGAGGGGTGGATCACGACGGCGTCATAACGCGGCTCAGTGGCGGTTCGGAACGCAGCGCCCGTCGGCTTGTGGGCACGCGGTGGATGGAATAGGCAGCGCCGCGGAGGGTGTGCCCATGCTGCTGGTAGGTTGGCTGGTCGCGCTATCGGTTCCCTCGGCCCACGCAGATGGTCGGTCTGAAGCGGAACACCTTCGATTGAGCGGGGAATTGGACCAACTGTCCGACCGACAATTGTGGCAAGGTGTCGACCGGAAGTTCCTCGAGATTGAAAAGCTGGGCGTCGACCTCACCTACGACGACCTGCTCCACGGGGCCTACTCCGCACGCGCGCTGGGCAGCATGAGCGATGCGTACTCGCGGTTGAAACGGGCCGGCAAGCTCGATGCCAGTAAAGAAGTGATGGACTGGCTGTACGCGATCGACATGAACTTCGGGAGCGTCGATCTGCTCCGCACGCCAAAAAAGGGCGACGTGCTCTCCGTCGCGGGGCTTCCCTTTGACCCCGACCAACGCGCCGCGGTCGAGAAGGCCATCGCGCTGGTCGAGACCTCGGGGCTGTACTCGGGACTCCTCCCGCGCGGCAGCTATGTGTTCTGCGGTCAGCCCTTTGAGGTTCAACCCGGCGTGGCCGTTCGCATCGAAGTCAGCCCTAAGCTGAAGAAGACCACTGGGAACATCGTGAACGTGCAAACCACGCCCACCTGGGGTTCGGGTGCCGAGGGCGTCCCCGCCGAGCCTTCCCCGAAGCGGCCTTGAATCCACCCCTCGCTCTGCGCGTGGTGATCGACCGACGCTTGTGCGTGGCCACCTCGAACTGCGCAGAAGCCGCGCCCGAAGCCTTTGAAATGGACGAGGCAGGGGTGCCCCATCTGGTCACGCCGGGTTCATCCGCAGCAGCGCTTGCTGGGGCTGAAGCCTGCCCGGTCGGCGCGATCGCATGTTACGACGTCGCTTCCGGACAGAGGGTCTTTCCATGATTTTCCTGCTTGCCCTTACCGAATCCGCGCACGCTGAACACTGGTGGGGCGTCGGCCCCACCTTGGGCACGATGGGGTTCCCCCTCGAGTACCCCGCGCTCATGCCCGCGCTCGCGCAAGGCAGTGCGGGCAACAACCTTGTCGATCCGGTAGGCTTCGACCTCCGACTGGGGGCGCACGGGGTCTACTACACGGGGGGTGCAGGGCGCGTGGGCGCGCGCCTGCTGTTCGGGGCGAACTTCGCAGCCTGGGGCTCCCAGGAACTGACCCTCGAGTACGAGTGGATCCTTACGAAGGATCAGAAGTTCCAGGCCTTCGCCGGTGGTGGCCTCGGGTTTGGTCACGAAGCCTTCGGGTCGAGCGAAAGCGATGTGACGAAGCTCGACGTCACCTACTTTCCGCTCCGCGCCCAGGCGGGCGTGCTGTGGAGGGACCGCACCCGTGCCTACGAGGCCGACGTGTTTGGAACCTGGCATCTCGCCGGCGATCAAACGTTCACCACCTCGAAGGGCGTAGAGGAGAAAGGCACTGCGGTGCCCGATCCCTTTGCAGATGGAGGGACCAAGAGTGATGCCGCGCTGTATGTAGCCATCGGCGCGGAGATCACGGTGTACTTCGGCAACTTCCGAAACAAGGGGAAGGGCAAGAAGGACGAGGACTAAACTTCAGTCGCGCTGGCAATGCGGGCACCAGTAAGTGCTTCGTGCGGCCTGGATCATCCGCTGGATCGGATTGCCGCATGCTGGGCAGGGCGACCCTTCCCGCTGGTAGACGGGGAAGGGGTTCGGCGCACCTGCGTCTTCGACGTACACGATCTCTTCATCGCCCTCCAGCAGCGTGGTCGTGAGGTCGAGCTGCTGCTGCACCGCGATCGCAAGCCGCTGATGGCGAGCTCCGACGATTTCGCTCGCCGGGGTGCGCGGGTCGATCCCGGCGCGCCAGAGCGCCTCGGCGGCATGAAGGTTGCCCAGACCGGCGATGACCGACTGGTCCATCAACGCCACTTTGATGGACCGCCGCCCGGAAAATGCCGGTAGAGCGTCGTTCCTCGCGTCGGGGCCGAGGCCATCGCGGAGCAGTGCCGCGCCGGTACCGGTGGGAACGATGCATCCGAGCAACCGCGGGTCGGAAAACGTAAGCCGTGTGCCGTTATCCAGGAACAGGCGCACCTTGGCGTGAGGCGAATCCAGCCTTGTCCATCGCCCGGTCATGCCGAGGGTAAGCACCAGCGCGCGGTCGCCGAAGCGCCACAGAAGCCGCTTGCCATGGCGCTCCGGCGGCGACGGGCGTGCCGAAAGGACGACCGCTTCCAGTGCCGCGCGTCCCTCCGGGTGCCCCGCAGACGGACGGTCCTTTCGAGAAAGCCGGATCGAGCGGGGGTCCAGGACCTCGACGCGGACACAGAGCCGGCCAGCGGTCCAGGCCGCCAGGCGCCGCCCGCAGAATTCCACTTCAGGAAGCTCCGGCATGCACACCCTCCGCTGTCCGGTTAGCATGCGGGCTTCCTCACGGCGCAAACATGCATTCCGGTTCCTCCCTCTACCAGTTGATCCTCCTCCTCGTCAGTTTCGGCGGGCTCAGCGTCATGATTGCGTTCGTGTTCCTGCTGCCCGTCGTGGGCAACTGGTTGGTCGGCGTGTTCAGCCTGGTGATGGTGGATAAGTTTCGGCAAAACCGGAAGAATGATTCGATCTGGGAAAATCAGCCCTAACCGCCGATGACCCGCCGGCCTTAGACAGGCACCCATGGCGCAGGCCGCGCCTCCCAAGGCCATGAAACGCCCAATAACCATGGGTGACTGCGGGGAGGGGGAGAGCGGTGGCCGGGGTGCGTTACCATCGCGTCCCGGGCCGTAGGCCGGAAAGCAGAGCTTGGAGGCTGCAGGTCGGGTACTCGAGTGGCCACCGCGGTAGGGGGACAGGGCGGCAAGCCCTTTGCCCCGTTTCTAGTTACAGGGCGGCCGTGATGTGGTTCGTTGCGAGCGCATTAGCGAGCGATCTGCTCGCGTGGGTGCCCACCGGGTCGGCGCATCCGGGAGAACGCGTGACCCTCGGCGTGCGCTGCGAGGCGTGCGGAAGCGTGGCCGTGGCGCCCTCGCAGGTCTCGCTATCGGGTGCTGTGCTGGTCGAATGCCGTGAAGCGCCGGATGGCACGTTGCGGGTGGAAGCCATCGTGGGCGAGGGCCAAAGCATCGATGTGCTGCTTTCCACGCCGATGGGTGCGCTGAAGGCCCGCGTGCCGGTCTCCCCTCGGCCAAGCCCACCCCTCTCGATGTCTGTGGCACCCGAAGTGAACGTTGGGGATGGCAACGTCACCGTCTTGCTGGGAGGCGGCGCACTGCTGCAGGCGCACGAGGTCGCGGTGTCCGCCTCAGAAGGCGTCGTGGAGCCGCTGCGCATCGGGCCCGAAGGACTCCTCGCTACGGTCACCTTCGCCGCCGACCGCACGGCCCGACCCCTGCTGATCGGTGCCTTGGACCTTCGAAACCCCGGCAGTCAACCGGTGGTGGCGACGGTGCGCCTTCGCTCCCACCACGCCGGCACACTCTCGGCCGAGCGAGGAAGCCGCGTGGCGCTTCGCATCGGCCCCCGCAGCTACGGACCCTTTATCGCCGGAGAAGATGGTACCGCAAACCTGTCCTTCGACTCACTTCCCGGAGAATCCACCTACGAGTTGTCGGTGGCGGACGACCTCGGGAACACCCAACGACTCACCCAGACCGTACCGACGAGTACGCGCCCCGCGTTGCTGCTCATCGATGGCCGAGCCGAGCTCGGTCGGGAGCTATGGCTGGCCGCCACCGACGCGCGCGGCGGCACCTGGACGGGCGCGGCGCCGCGGTGCCGTTCCGGGGTGGGGTCACCTGAAGGGGTGCCCGAGCTTGCGAAAGGTCGATGGCGGTGGGTGGCATCCAACGTGGGCCCCGGAAGCGATGTCGCCGTGGGCTGCCAGCTGGGTGAAGCCACCGTCACGACGCGCCTGAGCCCTGCGTTCCATCGGCCGGCCGCGATTTCGCTGCGGGTGTACCCTGAAGTGCTCTCTGCCGACTTTCCCCTGGCGGAGGTGCAGGCCAGCCTGATCGACGATGGGGGTGGTCGTCTCGTGCCCGACGGGCTCAGCCTCACGGCAGAGCAGGGTTCGCTGCGAACCACGCTGGCTTCCGATGTGATCCGGGGTGAATACGACGGTACCGCGGCGGCCCGCACAGGCGCAGACGAGTTGAGGGCCGAATGGCGACTTCAGCCCGGTCAGGGCCCCGTGGCACGGGTGGAGCTGTGCGCGGGAACCGAGGATGGCGGTCTCACCGCCGTGGCTCGACTCCTGGACCGCGCCGGGCGGCCGGTCGTCGGCGCGTCGGCCAGCGCCGAGGTTGGCGGAACCCTTCTGGCAGAAACCGCCAGCGACCCTCGTGGTTTTGCGCGGTGGCGATTGCCGGTCTCCCCGACGGCCCAGGTCGTTACCGCCAGGGCAGGAGGCGCGCGCGCTCAAGCGCTGGCATTCGCGGCAACCGAAGACTCGGAATGCATCGCCGCTGCCGCGCCGGCGCGGGCCGACCTCGAAACGCGGGCACGGATTCCCATCCGAATCGGCCGCGTGCGACAAGTGCAGCTGGCCATGGACCCACCGAACCTCACGCTGGGGCCCGGCGCCAGCGCCGCCGTGCGGGTCCGAATGCTCGACGCCGCCGGGGCGACAGTAAGCGACGAGGCCATCAGCCTCGTCGCATCCGAGGGGGTCGTGTCCACTCCCACGCCTGCCGCAGACGGCTCGTTTACAGCACTATTTCAGCCGGGTCCGAGCGCTGATGCTCGGCAGATTCTCCTCACGGCCACGACCTCCGCCGGCAGCGCCACCACGACGCTCTCGGTCACCCCGCGGCCCATTCGTGGGGCGGTCGCCGCGGGCTTTGGCTGGATGGACAACCTGGACACGATTTCGAGTCCATTCGCGTCGCTCTCCGTTGAACATGCCCTGAAGGTCGCCGGGCTGAGCATGCGGTTCGGGGTGGGCGTATACGGCCTGGACAAGACGGTGGATAGCGCGACAGGAAGTATACGGGTAACAGGCAGTTTTTTCCCGATCGATGCCGGGGTAACGCTGAGCAACCGCGGCCCGCGACTCAACCTCGCGGCCGGCGTGTCGCTCGTACTTGTGCCGTACAGCCTCGCCGCCGATTTCGGGGGGAACGACACTTTCGACGGTGCCGGACTCGGCCCGCCGGGCGTCGAGGCGCGCGGGTCCGCGGGGTGGCGATTGGGGCAAACCGAGCTGTTCACGGAGGTCGGGTACCTGCTATTCACGGCGCCGCCGGGGGCGATCACCCTCGCACAAAACGCCGGGGGGTTGCACATGATCGTGGGATACCGGCTACTCTACTGATCATGTGGCTCTTAGGAACCATCGGGGTGGCCTGCGGTCCGCTCGCACCGGAACCCGAGATCACGTCGGTCACGCCGGAACGGGGTTGGCGGGGGGAGCCCACGGCGGTGGTCATCGCAGGTGAAAACCTGCTCCCCTCCATCACTCTTGGCGCGGAGACCGAGGTTGGGGGCGTGTGGGAGGCATGGCTCGATTCGCCAACAGGTGCCCTGAGCCTCGAAGGCACGACGTTGGTGGACTACAGCCACGTGTCCGCCCTCGTCCCTGCCGGCTTGGAATCGGGCGAATACCCGCTCGTGGTGCGAACACCATCCGGCCGTGAGGCAAGGCTGGAAGGCGGGTACCGCGTCGCGGAAACCATGGCGGATCGCCTCGAAGTGAGCCTCACCGATGCGGCCTACGATCTTGGAGAATACGCCACGCTTACCGTGCAGGTCCTCGATCCGAGCGGGGAGGTTCTGCCGGCCGATCTGCGGGTCTCGGTGCAGGCCACCTCTCGATTGGAGGCTGGCGGGGTGGAATTCGCCGCTGACCAACTGATCGATCAGGTGCCGCTGAAGGAGGGGGTCGGCATCCTCGGCAGCCTCGACCCGGACGGCACCACGCGCGTGCTGGTGCGCTCCACCATCGCAGACGACATCACGTTTGTTGTCACCGCAGTCGACGACGACGGCCTCGACCCAGGCGAGGTGCTCGTCTCGTGGAACACAGGCGAACTCGCAGCTATCGAAGTAACTTTTCCGTTCTCACCCTTTCGAATCACGGCCGGGGAACCCTTCGCCGTCCACCTTGCGCTCCTCGATGAGTTCGGCAACGGTCTCCCCGATACCGCCGCCCGAATTTCCATCAGCGACGCAACGGAATGTTCAGGTTTCCGTTCGGTAGAAGACGTGATCGGCGAGGCCACCATCGAACTCACCCTCGACCGCGCCTGCACCGACCGGTTGCTGATCTTCAACAGCAACGTCGAGGTCGAGAGCGAACCCTTCGAGGTGCTCGCTGCCGAAATGGCCGGGTACGCGCTGGTGGCCGCGCCCGACTCCGACATCGAGGCGGGGAGCCAGCCGGTGATCGTCGCGGTGGATGCCATCGATGAATTTGGAAACACGGTCCCTGATTTTGCGGGGGAAGTGCAGCTGAGTGATTCGCTTGGCGGTCTCGACATCAATCGTACCACCTGCTCCTCGCTTGAATCCGGGATGGGATTGTGTACGATCTACCTGCTCCGCGCCGGTACCGACCAGATCCATGTGCGCGATGAGGAACTGCGGCGCGGCAGCTCCAACGCGGTCGAAGTCATCGCTGTGGAACCGGCCGTGGTCAGCATTTCCCTGGCCGGCCTCGAAACGGTGGCCGGCAACGAGTTGGGCGCGGTGGTGGCGCTCATGGACATCTGGAACAACCTTGTTACCTTCGATCCTGCCGGTGCCGACCCGGTGAACTTTTCCGATGACAGCGGCTCCGCGGACTGCCGCTGGGCCGGCGCGGTGGCGGATGGCCGCCAAAGCTTCGATTGCACCTTCACGCGGGCGTGGACCGGAAGCTCGGTGACCGCAACGTTGCCCAGCCTGGGCCTGAGCGGCTCCTCGCCGGAGCCGCTCACCATTCACAACGCCGAGCTGGCCTCGGTGTCCCTGGTCGCACCGACGTCCATAGTGGCGGGCCGGCCTTTCACGCTTTCGCTGGCGGGTTTCGACGAATTCGACAACCCCTATGTGCGGCAGACCGACCCGACCCTGACGCTTGAAGACACATCCGGGACGCTGAGCACCGGTAGCGCCACGCTGGACGCCGCTGGGCAAGCCAGCGTCTCGGAGTCGATCACAACCGCGGGCACCGGTCGAATCCAGGCCTCACAAGCGGGGACTGTCCTGGGGGTCAGCGGCGTGCTCGAGGTGTCCGCGACCACGATGGCTGGCTTCAGCGTGGATGCGCCGTCCTGGGCGGCCGTCGGCGATTCGGCTTCCATCGCGGTCACCGCGGTCGATGCCTATGGAAACGAGGTCTCTTCCTACTCGGGTTCACCCGTCGTGTCGGTCACCTCAGACGCGTGTGACCCAGCCGTCACTTCCGCAGGAACGAGCATAGAAATCAACTGTTCGGCTGTGCGGCTCAACGCCCAGGTATCCGCCACAGATGGCGCGTATTCGGGTGTGAGCGCGGTCATGGACGTTGTGGACTTCGATTGTGCTTCCCCGCCGGTGGTGAGCCTTCTGGTCGAGGGCGAGTCCCAGCCTGTGCTGTGCCTGGCCTCGGGCGAAGCCGCCGCGCTGGTCGATGCCTCCGCTTCGGCGGCCGGCGGCGCCGCGCTGGCGGTGTACGCCTTCGAAGACGACGATGGCGCACGCGACCGCGGGACGACCGGCTTGGCATCTTTCGCTTGGTCGACTGCCGGTTCAAGGGCCGTAGAGGCGCTTGTCGCGGATGTGGATGGCTGCGCAGCGACAGATTCGACGTGGGTCTGGGTGGGGAACGACGACGGCGAGCCGGCGGGTCCGGTGGTCGTCAGTGCTTCGGCCAGCTCGGTAGCCTCGGGCGCATCCGTGACCGTGACCCTGGCAGCCCGCGATTGCACCGGCGATGTGGCCGCCGGCCAGTCCTTGCTGGTTCGAGCCAACCTGGGCGAAGTGGGCGGGGCCTCCACGGGCGCGGGGCTCGCCCTAACGCTCGACAGCGTGGGCGAAGCCACGGCGAACTGGACCTTTTCGGCCGGCTATGCCGCGGTGGCCACTTTCTTTTCTGGCTCTCCCTCCGCAGGTGCCTACGGCGAGGCGCAGGTCGCCGTTACGCAGGACAGCGCTCGCCCCCATGTCCTCGAGGTTGAACCCTCGGGGGCTCACACAGGCGAAGTCAGCGTGGTGGTCGTGCGTTTCGACGAAGCCATGTTGGCCTCGACCCTCACCGCTGCAACGCTGACAGGACCGACCGGCACCATCGCGACCTCCGTTTTCGCAGATGGCGCGACCCTCACGCTCACTCCGGTCTCGGGCTTGGATGCCAGCAGCGGCACCTTCACGGTTTCCCTCCCTTCGACCCTTCGAGATTCGGCGGGCAACCGCCTCGACGGGGCCTGGTCCGGCGCAGAAGGCAGCTTCACGACGACCTTCGGCGCTGTCGCCACGACCCTGCCCAGCACCTCGGGCTGTGCGATCGACCTGGCTATCTTTCATCCCGACGGCGATGACAGCGGCGGGGAAGAAGCCGATTTCGTGTCCCTTACTCCCGTTTCCTCGGCGGCCCCCGCGTGGTGGCGCCTCGTGGTCGAAGACTCGACCGGCGAATCCGTGCGAGACACCCGCTTCTCCGGCGGCACCGGCACCGTGACATGGGATGGACTCGCCGACGATGGCCGCGTTGTGGCCGGTGGCGACTTCCTCGTCACCCTCTCGGCCATCGACGATGCCGGCAACGCCGCCGACGTCTGCACCGACTCAATTACCGTCGAACATCTCTTGGAGTTGCAGTGAAACACAACCGGGACCTCGACCTGTGGCGTATGGCCGAGCTGGGGCAGCAGGCCGCCGTGCTCGTTCATCAGCTTCGACAACCGCTGTTTGCGATCAAGGGCCTGATGCAGCTGGCGGAGAACGACCCCGACCGCGCCAGCTCCCATCTCGCGACCGCTCGCGCCCAACTCCAGGTCCTCGAGGAGATGGTGACAGGCTGGTCGGACTTCAGTCGTCGGCCATCCGCGGAGGAACGCTTCGACATCCGGGCACCGGTCGAAGGTGCGCTGGTGCTGCTTCGGCATCGCGGCGGGGCTCTGGGTGTTGCGGTTCACGCCGACCTTGGGCCGGGACTGGTGGTCCGCAGCAGCCTTCTCGGCGTCCAGCAAGCTGTGCTCAACCTCGGCCAGAACGCGCTCGACGCACTGGAGGGGCTGGAAGGCGCCCAGCTCCGCCTCGCCGTGGAGGGGTCCGCCATCGTGGTTGCAGACAACGGCCCTGGGCTCCCGGAACCCGTGCGCCGCTGTCTGTTCGAGCCCTTCACGACGACCAAGCCGCTTGGCACCGGGCTGGGGCTCCCGATCGCCAGAGCGTTGATCGAGAATGGCGGGGGTTCGCTCGCCCTCGAAGAGGCCCAAAGCGGCGTGCGGTGGCGGATTGTGCTATCCGCCGCCGCATGAGCACCGAGCCCCCCAACGCCGATGGCCTGGATGAGACTCCCGAGACGCACCTCGAAGGTCTCGGGGATGCGTTCATGGCGGCACTCCGCTTCCGCGAAGCCGGCCGCGCCGACGATGCGCTGGCTGCGTTTGCCGCGGTGCTCCGCACGGAGCCACGGCTTGCTGAGCCGCGAATGGAGATTGCGCGAATTTATCTTGAGATGGGCCGCCTTGAGGAAGCCGAGGTCGAGGCGCGTGAGGCCGTTCGCATCCTGACCGCCGGTGGCGCTTGGACCGTGGAGATTCCTGAGGCCACCCTGCTCGCGATGGCGTGGGCGATCGTGGGCGCCATCCTTAAGGAACAAGCGGCGAGCGATGAGGTGGTGTTCGCGGAAGACCCGGCCCGCTTCGCCGAGCTGATCGCGCAGTCCAGCGCCGCGTTCGCCAAAGCGGCCGAGCTCGACCCCGACGACACCGTAAGCGCCCTGAACGCCGCTGAGCTCGGCGATATCGACGATGAGGACCCGAATTAGGGCCATCCCTTACATATGGGCGACCACAGCCCGCAAGTGCCCCCATCCCGCGATACTCTGAACTCAAGCGCATCCATCCGCCAGGAGTCTCGATGTCGATCCTATTTCTGCCCCTGCTTCATGTGCTTGCTTGTTCCACAGATATCGCCGTAGCCCCCCCGCCTGGAGAGGCCCTTCCCGGGCTCGAGCCCAGGCTGGATGTTGATTCACGCATGTTTGCGGCCGAGGACAACGGATTCGGGTTCGTGAACCCGAGCTGGGGCCTCCGCGGACACATGGACACCGAAGGCGTCACGGTAGGCGCTGAGAGAAGTCAGCTTGGACTACGTTTTGCTGCATGGGGCAGGGATGGCGACCTCGCGGTCGTCGAACCGGTCGCGCCTTCGATCGGTGCCTGCGTTCACGACGTGCGCCCCGATGGGTCCTGCGCACGCCAGCTCGAGTACGACCGCCCTGGAGTCACGGAATGGTTCGCAAACCTGTCCACCGGCCTGGAACAAGGCTGGGATCTGCAGGATCGACCGGCCGGTGATGGCTACCTGGTCCTGGAGATCGCCGTGGATGGTGCCGAGGTCGACGGCGATGCCGCCGAGCTGTGGTTCACCACGGCTTCCGGGCAGGCCTACCGCTACAGCGCCCTCGCAGCGTGGGATGCGCGTGGCGAGCCCCTGGAAGCCTGGTTCGAAGCGACCGACGCGGGCCTGCGCATCGTTGTCGACGATCTCGCCGCTACTTGGCCCATCATGGTCGATCCCGTCCTCACGACCGCCATCTCCACCATGACAGGCGAAAGTGCCTCCAGCAACTTCGGCTACGCTGTCGAAGCCGCGGGGGACGTGAACAACGACGGCTACGACGACCTGATCGTGGGCGCGTACGGCTACGCAAGCAACACAGGCCGCGCCTATGTTTTCCACGGTTCCTCGAGCGGCATCAGCACCACAGCGGCAACCACGCTGAACGGCGGCACCGCTTCCGACTACTTCGGGAACGTCGTGCGCGGCGCGGGCGATGTCAACGGCGATGGCTTCGACGACGTTGTCGTCGGCGCGTACCTCACGGGCTCCAGCGATGGCGCCGCGTACGTCTACTTCGGCTCCGCGGCCGGCGTGACCACCACGGGTGCAGTCACGCTCGCGGGCTCGGGCTTGGAAGACCGGTTCGGCCAGTCTGTGGCCGGCGCGGGAGACGTGAACAACGACGGTTTCGACGATGTCGCGGTCGGCGAATCCGCATACAACTCGGACATCGGTCGGGTCTATGTTTTCCACGGGAGCGCCGCGTTCGATGCGACCGCAGATACGACTCTGGGCGGCGGCGTCGTCAGCTACTTCGGCTTCGCGGTCGATGGCGCCGGGGACGTGAACGCCGACGGCTTTGATGATCTGTTGATCGGCGCCTACGGCTTCAGCAGCAACAAGGGCAGAACCTATGTTTATCATGGTTCCTCGACCGGAATCGCGTCCAGCCCCACCACCACGATCACGGGCGGTTCGAATAGCTATTACAACGGCTACGATGTGGCGGGCGCGGGCGATGTGAACGGCGACGGCTACGCCGACATCATCACCAGCATGTACGGATATGGGTCCAGCCTGGGCCGGGCTCAGGTGTACCTGGGCGGTTCAGCGGGAGTGGACACCACGGTGGATACCAACCTTGAGGGCACCACCGCGGGCTACGAGTTCGGCCTCGCCGTAGACGGAAACGTCGATGTGGATGCCGACGGCTACTCGGATGTCGTGGTCGGCGAAAACAAATACGTCACCAACGTCGGCGCCGCGTACGTCTATCGGGGTTCGGCCTCCGGCATCGTGACCACAGCGGACACCACGCTCCCCGGCGCCGCAGGGTCGCGTTTCGGGCGTGCAGTGGCCGGTCTCGGGGATGTGAACGGCGATGGATACGGCGATGTGGCCGTGGGTGGCAACGCCCTGACCTCCTCCACCGGAAAAGCTTGGGTCTTCCACGGCTATGTGGATGAAGATGGCGATGGCTACGTGGTCGGAGGTGTAGGGACCGATCAGGATTGCGACGACACCGATGCCACGATCAACCCCGGTGCCACTGACACCATCGCCGATGGCATCGACAGCGATTGCAGCGGCACCGAGCTTTGCTACGAGGATGTAGACGCCGATGGCTACCGCACCAGCACGACCGTGCTT
>CAMBIK010000029.1 GCA_945867435.1 Klebsiella pneumoniae | reverse complement strand
AGCTCATCTTCGTCTTCGAGGAGCAGGTCATCCGCCAAGGCAAGTGGGTCGTCCTCCAGGTCGAGATCGTCTTGCAGGTCTGGATCCTCCAGCCGCAGCACGAAGTCGCCGATCTGCATGCGGGCGTTCGCAAACAGGTCCAGGTCCACGACGCGGGTTCCGCCTTCTTCCACGATCCCATTCGCCGAATCGAGGTCCCGCACGTTCACCCGCCCGCGGGTGAGCGTCGCGATGCAATGACGCCGCGAGACCCGCCGGCTCGGCAAGCTCACGTCGGCCGTAGGGTCGCGACCGATTACGTTCGGTCCTTCCCGAAGCTCAAACGGACCCACCACTTCCGGTCCTCGCACGACGACTAAGCGCATGGTCGGCACTCCAAGCGGTGACCCACCGCCGTTTCGCCGGCTTGACCGGCATCCAGCTCCAAAGCCCGATGCGCACCGCGCACCCACCGGGTCATTTGCCACGGCCTGAGCGAGGCGTAAACCGCCACCACCACGTCAGCCGCGTCGAGAAACACCACATCGATCGGGAAGCGCATGAACCACATGTGGATGCTGCTGCACGGTTCCAGGATCAAGCCCCCGCCGGCATCTTCGGCCCCTATCAGCCCCACCGCTCGCGCCCACCACGAATCGGCGACCCGGGCTCGCGCCGCAAGCACCACGCCCAGGGTCGGATTGCGGACCTCCACCTCAACCACCGATCACCATGTCGCCGTAGATGAAGTTCAGCGCGATCGGCCCGAAAATCACGATGAAAACCGCCGGCATGATGAACAGGATGAGCGGAAATAGAAGCTTGGTCGCGGCATAGGCGCCGGCCCGCTCGGCTGCCTGAAACCGCTGGGTGCGGAGGAGGTCGGCCTGAGCGCGCAGCACCGGACCGATGCTAGCGCCGAGGATGTCGGCCTGAATCAACAGTGCCGTGAAACTGCGGATCTCCTGCATGTCGAGTCGCTTCGACAAGTTGCGGAGGGCGGTCTGTCGGGTGGCCCCGACCTGAATTTCGCGGAGCGTGAACGACAGTTCATCCACCAGCGCGCCCTGCTTGGCCTTTTCGCACACCTTGCCCACGCCAGCGATGAAATCGAGGCCGGCTTCCACCGAAAGGGTAAGAAGGTCCATGACATAGGGCAGGCTGCGGCGGATCATCAGTTGGCGTTGGCTCACGGCACCTGACAGCCACAAATCCGGGAAACAACTCCCCAGCAGCACCAGAATCAGGTGAAGCCAGAGGGGGAGCGCGATGCCCATGATGATCCAAGCGAGCAGCACGCCAAAGCTCAGCTCGAAGAAACACGCCATCGTGATCTTGTAGGCGATGAACTCGTCGGTGGTCATCAGGCCGACCAGGCCGGAGGTGACCAACCTTCGTTCGATACGCTCGCGATACGGCCGGACCCCCATCGCCGCGGCGATCGGAACGAAAACGGCGTACAACGGGCGTAGTGCATGGGCGAGCACGGCTTCCTTCGCAGATTCCACGCCGCCGGGCAACGCGCCGGCTGCCGCTTCCAAGCCCAGATCCCGCGGCATCAGCGCCCGTGCGATGCCGAACACAGCGGCCCCGAAGCTGAGGGCGAGCAGGACATAGGGAAGCTGACCGATCATGCCGAAGGTAGTCTACCAGCCGCCGATGTCGAGGACGCCCCGGACCGTGTCGCTCGACACGGCATGTCCCGAAAAAAGCTCAAAGGAGCGGGCACCTTGGTGCAGGAGCATCCCGATGCCGCGCTGAATGCGCACGCCCCGCGCGGCGCACGCCGCCAGGAGCGGCGGGTCCGCCATCCAGTAGTTCGCATCCGTCCACACTGCGCCGGCCGACAGCGAGTCCACCGAGAAGACCCTGATCGCGGCGGCCCCTTCCCCCGAAAGGCAGTTCACCACGAGGTCCCAGGGGGCCGCGGCAAAGGCCGCAGCGTGGAGCGGCGCGTGGTCGAAGCGAACCCTCGGGAAGCGAGGCGCCAGCTTGCTCACCGCGAGGTCGGAGCGTGCCGCGGTCCGGTTCAGGAACGTCACGGAGCCCGCCCCCGCCCCCGCCAACGCTGCGGCCACGGCGCGACCGGTGCCCCCCGCGCCGAGCACGGCGCAGCGCCGCCCGGCAACCTCCACGCCGAGCTCTTCCCGCAGCGCCGCAAGGTAGCCCTCGCCATCGGTGTTGTGCCCGGTCCACACCCCCCCCTGCCCGATCACGACGTTCACGGCCCCGGAAGCGGCTGCGGCCTCGCTCAGGCGGTCGAGGCGCGACACCACGCGTTCCTTGAACGGCACGGTGAGGTTGCAGCCGGAGAGGCCCAGGGTCCGAATCGCGTCGGCCACGGAATCGGCCTTGTCGGGGTTCACATCCAGCGCGACATAGACCGCATCCACCCCGAGCCGCCGGAAAAGCTCGTTGTGCATGGCCGGCGAAAGGCTGTGGTGGATCGGGTGGCCGAGCAGCGCGAAGACCTGGGTGCGACCCGTGATCATCCCAGTCGCTCTCGCGCCGCGGCTGCGTCGATCCGGATTTGTGCCGTGAGCTCGGCCAACGAGGCGAACCGCCGTTCATCCCGCAAGCGGGCGACCAGGCCCACGTCCAAGCGGCGACCGTAGAGATCCTCCGCGAAGTCAAACAGGTGCACCTCGACCGAATCGCCGACGCCGTTCACGGTGGGTCGCGTTCCCAGGTTCGCAACCCCCGCGACCCTGCGGCCGTCGTCGAGGACGCACAGCACGGCGTAAACCCCTGCTCCGGGCCGCAACTCCTCCTCCATTTGCACATTGGCCGTGGGAAAGCCGAGTGTTCTTCCTCGCCCATCCCCGTGGGTGACGATGCCGGATATCAGCGGGGTTCGGCCGAGGAGCGCCGCGGCGGCTTCGACATCCCCGACCGCAAGGAATTTGCGAACGCGCGACGACGACACGGCGGCACCGTCCATGACCAATGCCGGGACTTCCACGAGTTGCACCTCCGGAGCCAGCCGCCGGAGGGTTGCGGCATCGCCTTCGCGGCGGCTGCCGAACCGAAAGTCGTGCCCCACGACCAGGGCTCGGGCCCCCAGCCTCGCGCGCAGCACGGACTCTACGAAGCGTTCGGCAGAAAGCGAGGCAAACTCGTGGGTAAAGGGCTGAACCACCACAAAGTCGACCCCAGCGGCCTCCAGGCTCGCCACTCGATTGGGCAGGGTCTGGATGCGGGCCTGGTGGCGTTCTGGCGCGACGACCGCCGTGGGTGCCGGGTCGAACGTGTACACGCAGGTCGGCACGCCAAGGCTGGCCGCTGTCAGGAAGAGGGCGTCGAGCACCACGCGATGCCCCAGATGGACCGCATCAAAATTACCGATCGCGACGGCGCTTGCCGCGAGGGGTCCTGGGTCGGTGGGGGCGTCGCGCACGCGGGCGGCGCGCCTAACGAGAAACAAGGATCGCCGCACGCTGGGGTCAACCCGCTCAGGTGTGCGGGCCCCTTGCCGCAAGTAGGGCGGTCAGCCGCGCCACCTCAGTGAGCGCGACCTGCTTGGCCGCGCGCTCGGCCTCCACCTGTGCGGTCGCGACCTCTTTGGCCGCGCGCTCGGCCTCCACCTGGGCGGTCGCGACCTCTTTGGCCGCGCGCTCGGTTTCCACCTGGGCGGTCGCGACCTCGTTCTCGGCTCGCAAGGCCTCGAGCTTCAGTCGGGTGCCCCGAAGTTCCTCGATCTCCGCAATCTCTGCGCTGAACTCGAGCTGGAAGTTACGGCGTGCCTGGTACAACGCGTTGAGTTGGGCGTCGGTACGGAAGGTGTCGATGGCCCGCATGGCGCTCTCCAGAGTTGAAGTATACACCTCGGCCGGGAGCGAGCGCCAGTTCGAGGCCTCGTTCAGGAATCGGCACCACCGGCCGAGGTCGATGTCCTCCAGGCCCGTGCCGCTGGCCTTCGCCCGCGAGAGCTGGATCACATCGATGCGGAGGTCGTCATGCAGCGGCAGTCCTTCATCCTCCTCGCGCACCCGAAAGCGGAGATGGGCGCTCGCCGACCGAGGGAAGGGCTCCTCCTCGCACACCCAGATGGCAAACACTGGTCTGAGTTGCCGGTAGGACGCCTGCTGGCGAGTTTGCGCCGCGTAGAGCCTGGCCCAGCCATACAACATCCGCTGCTGCAATCCCTGGCGAACCTGCCGCTGCATCTCGATCTGGTAGGTGTGGCCAGACTCGTCGGTCACCTCCACGTCTACCCGCAGCTCACGATGGCCTTCGAAGTCGCCGGGGTGCACCGGGTTTGTGACGATGGCCCGCGTGATGCGGGGACCCCCGCCCGCGAGCACGGCGTTGAGGAAGTCCAGCCGGAAGGCTTCGTGATCGGGTTGCCCGAAGAGCCAGGCAAAAACGAGGTCTACCCGCGGGTCGATGCCCAGGGGTTCGGGGAGTGTGAACATATGTTCAGGTAATGGGGGTGCAGGTGGGGCGCAAGGCGGCGGGCGCACCGATCAGTGATATTTGGAGATTATCCCCGGTCTCGTGGGTTCCTCGTCACGTATTGCGTACGGAGTTTTCAGTATACAGCAGATCCCGTCGTCTTCGATGAGGGCCTCAAAGTGCAATCGCTCGTCCACATCCGGTCCCACATTCTCCCCCAGCATGATCGTGGCGTAGCACCCCATCCCGTTGGACATGTTTCTCTCAAACATTTCTTCGTTGATCACCGCTTTGATGATGTCGTGTTCCTCGGTCGTGAGAAAACTGAAATCGTCAATCTCGTCGTTGTCCATCTGCAACGCCTTCTCCGCGAGTGTCTTCGCGCGTTGAGGTGTGGGGGTGAGCCAGTCGAGCAAGGCCGAATAAGGCGATATCCCCATCTCGCTGGCGTACTCCTCCAACGTGAGGTCGTCCGCCCGAGTCTCAAAGGACCAGTCGTTTCCGGGTGAACGAGCGTCCTCGATTCCGAGGGCCTCTGCAAGAGCATGCGCGTCCACCCATGCGAACCTGTCCGCCCTTGAATTGACATCGATGCACACGGCCTTTATCCGCTGCGGAATCGCCATCGCCATCAGGGCCTGGAGTGCGGCAGCATCCTCACGGGTACACAGCATCGAGCCTCCTTGGTCGCCGATTCGGGATTGTATGCCAGAGAGGTTGTTGGTGGCGTCGAGGCACTGGCATAGTTGGCCGAAGGGGTCAGCCGAGTCATGTCGACCTACGTTGCGCTGATGCTCTTCGCCGCCCGCGCCCTCGCGGGCACCCACGAGGGCGAAGCCGAGTCGGGATGCCAGTGATGCGTGAACGATGTCAGAAGGGCACGGGGTGTTGTCGCTATGTTGAGGGTGAGGCGACCTACGAAGTGGCCTTTGTCGATACGCAGGTGGAACGAATGGAGCATACGCTCGAGGGAGAGCCGCCGGTCCGGCAGGTGGCCGATCTCCGGACCGGTGCCCGGGTTTTGGGCGAGGTTTGCCGGGTGAAGCTGGCGCTCCCCACTCCCTCGCCGGCCCGGCTGCGTTGGTTAGACGAGGGTGGGCAAGTGGTGGTGATCGAACAACGATGGGGGTTAGGGCAGCGAAACATGCGAAACCTGTACGCGATGCCAGACGGCACCTTCGACGGCACGGTCACCACGGGGCGATACCGCCTGGGACGACCGGTGGGCGATTGGGTCACCCGGGACCGTGAAGGTGGGGTTGTGTCGAGGGTCGCGCACGTCGACGTGGGGCTGGATGCGTACAAGGTTGGATTTGGCAAGGTGAAGGGCCGATTTCTGGTCGAATCCGGCGGGACTTCCGGGGTTGAGGTGAACGTCGTGATGGCGTACAGCGGCATGGGACTGTGAGGGGCACGCTCAGGGTAGGCGTGCTCGCAGCCGGTTTGGCCGGGTGCGCGCCGGATCTGACTGAGCCCGCGACGGACGGGACCGCCCACGAGCATCCCGCCGACGACGGGCACCGGTATTCCTGGGTTACGATGAACCACCTTTCGGTGGCGGCGGTCGACGAGGAGGGGGCGATCCACACCTGGACCCAGGATGGCTACTCGTTTCCCGAATTGCCGGCGGAGTACGCTTACGCCAGGATTGATGGGCGGTACGACGCGTTGTGCGGACTGGACGTGAACGGCCTGCTCGTCTGCAGCAGCGAGCCAGACGGCGCGCGCGTGGTCAACCCTGACGGTCCAAGTGCCGTGTCCTGGACGGTCGATGTCGAGGGCCGCGCACTCTGGGTCGGGGAGGATGGCTACGTGCGGTGGGAGGAAGACTGCCAGGAACCGCCCTCTGAGGACCTGACTTTGGCTGGGGGCGCCGTGCAGGTGGTTGGTTTGCTCGACGACTCGAGGGGCGACAGGTTCGGTTGCATGAGGTTGGCGACGGGCGCTGTCCGCTGCTGGGGCGGAGGGGACTTGAGCGGCTCGGCACCGGTACCTCCCGGCCGGTCCGACTGGATCTCCAAGGACGCCAACTCAACCTGCGTCGTGACAGCTTCGGGAGGGGTGGAGTGTCTGGGCGTGGAAGGGGAGTACTGCGACCCCAGCGGGGCCTGGTACCCAGAAGGGACCTTCGACTCGGTGGAGACCTTTGACCGTCGCTGCGCCATTCGCACGGACGGTGTCCTGTTGTGTGAGGAAGACTATGGCAGGTACTGCCCGGGGCCGGCAGGGGCCATTGCGCAGGTCGCACCAGGAAGGGAGCAAGATTGCTGGGTCGGGGTGGATGGACTCCTCGAATGCGCCTACCGAGTCCTGGACCCGCTCTGTGAACCGCAGGGCTGCGACTACGGACACCCCCAGGCACTGCAGGAGCTCTGGCCCTTGGCGGGTGGTGGCGGCTGAGCATCGCGCGGGGTTCGGCCTGGCCCGTGTTAGGCTCGGGTGTTGCCCCCGCAGCCGCGAGGCCGAGGGAGCTTCAAGGACTCCTCGTGTTGCTCCTGCTCTCCGTGGCCCTCGCCGTCGCTCCTGCCCCTGCGGTGCCTCCCCCTCCAGTGAACGCGGATCTGGAGAGCGGCAAGACCGCGCTGAAGGAGAAGCGCGCCCCCGACGCGGTGTCCTCGCTCTCGAAGTGCGTGGCTGCCGACCCCGCGTTGCTCGAGTGCCGCTGGCAGCTCGGCTGGGCGTATTCGGGCGTGGGTGACTGGGACTCTGTGGTCCGCGAATGGGAAGCCCTCGCTCTCATCAATCCCAGCTACGAGGCGCTCGCAGCCAAGCTCCCCTGGGCTCGCAAGCAGCTTGAGGCACATCGCCTCGCTGCGAACGCCAGGAAGACCGCGCCGGCCACCTATGCCTCCACACCGCCCGCGGAATTTTCTCTCCGGTTGCGCGCCGTGGGAGACATGATGATCGGCACCGCGTTTCCTGCCGGCAACCTCCCGCCGGAAGGGGGCGCGGGCACGTTCCTCGCCGTGCGCGACCTGCTGCGCGATGCCGACATCACCTTCGGGAATCTCGAGGGCCCGCTTTGCGATCTGCAGGCACCCTCGCTGAAGTGCAAGGCCAGCGCCACTCCGGGTAGTTGCTACGCCTTTCGCAGCCCCACCGCCTACGCGGCCTGGTACAAGGACGCGGGCTTCGACGTCGTGAGCACGGCGAACAACCACGCGATCGACTTCGGTGAAGTGTGCCGGGAGCAAACGGAGCTGGCGTTGGCGGACCAGTCCATTCGCTACTCCGGCCGGCCCGGCACGGTCGCCGAGTGGGTTTCGAATGGACTGCATGTCGCGATGATCGGCTTCCACACCAGCCCCTCGGGTCACTTGCTCAACGACACCCCAGCCGCGGTGGCGCTCGTCGGGGGCCTGGCGGCCACTCACGACGTGGTGATCGTGAGCTTCCACGGCGGCGCTGAAGGGAGCAACGCGACCCATGTGCCCGTGGGGTCTGAGACATTCTACGGCGAAGATCGTGGAGATCTGCGGGTCTTCACGCATGCTGTGATCGATGCCGGCGCCGACCTCGTGCTCGGCCACGGCCCGCATGTGCTTCGGGCCATGGAGATCTACAAGCGTCGCCTCATCGCCTACTCGCTCGGCAACTTCGCCACCTACAGCAGGTTCAACCTGTCGGGTGCCCAGGGGCTCGGCGCCGTCCTGGAGGTGCAGCTAGGGCGCGACGGTGCCTTCGCAGGCGGGCGAATCTTCGCCACGCGTCAGGTCGGGGAGGGGGTGCCCACGCCCGACCCGGCGGGCACGGCCGTGGACATGATCCGGCTGCTCGGGGAGCAGGACTTCCCGACTACGACGCTTCGAATCGCGCAGGATGGCACCCTGGCTGCCGCGCCATAGGCCGGCACCCCTACGGTCGCGCGCGTGAGCCGTCTCCGCACAGCACGCGCACATGCAGGTGATTGTCGTGACTCGGAGCGTGGCGGACGATCCCCGTGTGTTCCCAGGGGCGTGCCCCCGTAGGGAAGATGGCAGCCGCCTCACCGGCCGTGAGCAGCCCCATGCGCAGGGTGTAGGCCTGGAGCCGCGCGATGTGGGCGCGGTCGAGCAGGATGAACTCGACGGTTCCGGTGTCCAGAAACGCGGAGACCAGCGCCCAGTTCGCGACCACGTCGAACTTAGGGCCCGGAGAGTCGAACCCACGCGGGTTCTGCGACGCGCCGGTGCTGTAGATGCCGATGTCGGCATCCACTCCGCCGCGGTGGGTGAGATGCCCGGACAGAGTGCCCCCCCATTCGCGAGCGATGTCGCCGATGCTGATCGGCGACGCTGTCGGGATGAGCCAGTGCATGTGCCGCGAGACCGACACGATCGCATCGATCATTACGGCTGATCCCCAGGCGGAGCCAGGGTTGTGGCGTGTGTAGAACAGCGGAAGGTCGGGGAGCTGCACGCCTGCGATCAAGGTCTGGTCCGAGCAGGTCCCCGCGCCCGGCTCCCACTCCCCGCGCCCCTCGGACGCCACCTCTGGCGTCGCACCGTCGAACTCGACCGCAGTCCGAAGTTCGGCGGCTGTAGCCAGCGAAAGGAGGGCAAGGGGCAAGGTCAACGTTGGACTCCGAAGGGCCGGGCGGAACGCGCCATCGGTGACTAACCCGAAGGCATTGGAGACTTTCCGGGGCGAGGGTGAGATACTCGGGGCCGGCATGCCCCCCGAACCTTCGGACCCGCGCTTCACGTTGATGATCATCCCAGAAGGCGGCCGGGGCGGCGTTCGCCAGAGGGTTGTGTCGTTGCGGGGTGTTCGAGCGGCGGCCGCGGTGGCCGTGTCGATCCTCGCGTTGCTCGGGGTGGGTGCCGGTCTCGCGGCTTGGACCCTGCCTCGTGCCCTGGAGCACGACCGGATCGCTGCAGAGAATGCCGAGCTCGGCGCTCTGGTTGATGCCATGGACGACCGCGTGAAGCGGATGGAGACCGTGGTCACGCGCGTCACCGCTGTGGACGACCAGATCCGCGAAGCCTCGCTGGCGGGCCGGTTGCCGGGAAGTGGCCCGCTGACCACCGAAGCCGCCGCGCTGTTCGCCGCGTGGCTTGAGGGCCGGGAACTGCCCCCGAGCACCGACATGAAGGCCGGCAGCCCCTTGGACCGCGCGCGCGATCTCGCCGATGCCACCGAGGAACTGGAAGGCGATGTGGGGGCACTGCTCAGCCTCCTGCCCGGCATTGAAGATCATCTGAACCTCCTTGCGGGACGCGAGACCGGACTGCCGGACCGGTGGCCGCTGAGCGGTTCGCTGACCTCAAGCTTCGGGTGGCGTCGCTCGCCGTTCGGGGGGCACATGGCCTTTCATTCGGGCATCGACATCGGCGTGCCCGAAGGCACCCCGGTGGTTGCGACTGCGGCAGGCGTGGTCACCCGCTCCGATGGCGATGCCCGGAGTGGGCACGCGGTGGTCATCGATCACGGGGATGGCGTCGTGACCAGCTACCTGCACTGCTCCGTGCTGGTAGCGTCGGTGGGCGACGAAGTGCTTGCGGGCGACCTCATCGCGTACTCTGGGAACTCGGGCCTCTCCACCGGCCCGCATCTTCACTACCAGCTCCTGATCGATGGCGAAGCGGTCGATGCGCTGGACTATTTGCCGTAGGCCCGCCCAGAACCCTACTGGGCCTTCGAGCCATCCGCGCACAGCACCCGCAGATGCAGGTGGTTGTCATGGTGTCGGGCGTGGCGCACGATGCCCGTTCGATCCCACAGGCGAGCCCCCGTCGGGAAAACCTCTTCCACCTCCTCTTCGGTGAGGAGCCCGCCGAACAAGGTGTACTCCCGGAGCCGGGCGATGTGCGTCCGGTCGAGCAGGATGAAGTCGACGTTCCCCGTTTCAAGCAGCGCGGCGATCAAGGACCAGTTGGCGGCCACGTCGAAGTCCGGTCCGGGCGCATCGAAACCGCGGCGGTTCTGCTTCCCACCTCGGCTGTAGATGCCGATGTCGGCGTCGATCCCGCCTCGGTGGCTGACATGCCCCGAAAGGGCACCGCCGTGCTCGCGCGAAATGTCGCCGACCGTGATCGGGGAGGCTTCGGGCAGCAGCGAGCGCATGTGTCGCGCGGCCGACACAATCGCGCTGATCATCGTGTTGGAGCCCCATTCGGTGCCCGGGTTTACTCGGGTAAAGAACAGGGGCAGGTCGGGGAGTTGTTCGCCGTCGGTCAGCGACTGGTCGGAGCACCGTGCAGCACCCGTGTCCCGTTGCGACGCGATCTCCAGGCCGTCGGCGAGCACGTCTAAATCCTCGGTCGGCCCGAGCTCGGCAGCACCAGCCAGCAGGATCCAGAGCAACGTGCCGACCACCAGCGCACTCCAAGGCGTGATGTCATCCTACAGATCCGACGCCGCATTGGGAATGGGGTCGCCCGCCTTTTTGGCCACCCATGGGCAGGGTCGCTTAGGCTTCCGCATGCGGGTCTCCCGACGGTCGTTTTTGGTGGGTACCGGCGCGCATCCGAGGGGTGACCGGTGCGACGTAAGGCGCTGCTGGCCGTCGGTTTGTTCGGCGGACTGGCGTGGGCTGGCGAACCTTCGACCTCGACAGAGGACTCGGTAACGCCATTCAACGCCGTGTACACCGTGCTCCAGTCTCCCCGCTGCCTGAACGGCCACCCGGCTGGCGACGTGCCTCTGCAGCGAGACTCCGGGGAGCTCCACGCCATGGAGGTCAGCCGGCACAGCGCCGATGTGGGCTTGCCTTGCACCACCTGCCACCGCCCGATCGGCATCGATTTGCCGCACCTCCCCCCCGCGAATCCCGGCTGGCGCCTGCCCCCCGCGAACCAGGCATTTCAGGGGCGTTCCCCCCGAGAGCTTTGTCTGCAACTTCAGGGCGCGGCCACCCTGGACCCGGCAGCGTTTCTGCACCATGTCCGCGACGATTCATTGGTGGCCTGGGGGTGGTCGCCGGGCGCGGGGCGCACCGTCCCGCCGCTTACGCACCCGGAATTCGTCGCGGTCGTTTCGGCGTCGATCGCGGGCGGTACCGCGTGTCCTTAGGGACGCCCGCTGCCTGCTGACTTGAAAAAACCACGGTCGGCGTAGTAATCTCCCAGACTGTGTTCCTCTCCGTTCTGCTCGCCACGGCCGTCGCGGCCGACTCGCTGCCCGTTGCGCTCGAGCGGGCTCATCGGGCGCTCAGCGATCACGCGGAGGGCCCGGCAGGCGAAGCGCTGAAGGCGGCTGCTGCGGCCGCAGGTGCGTCGCCGCTTTTGGTGCCCCCAGGGGAGATCGCCCGTTTCCACTACTACACCGGGGTGCGTGCGTGGACGGGTGGTTTGCAGAGCCAGGGGATGGCTGCGTGGCGAAAAATGTGGCGCGTGGGCGGCTGGAGCCCAGGGGACGACGGGACCTTGGATGACGAGGGCATGGCGGTCCTGCGTGCGCTACGTGTCGAGGGCGGGGGGGACGAAGCCGAGGTGGACCTGGTCGGAGAGCCGCGTGGAGCCCTCATCCTGGTCGATGGCACGCCGATGGCGGATGGCGCGCCGCTCCGGGAGGGGGAACACCTGGTGCAGGTGCGCTGCCCGGATGGCACGCTCTCCACGGAGTGGGCCGACGCCTCGGGAACCCTGCTGGTGTCGGTGTCCTGTGCGCGCCACCAAGTGAAAAAAGGGACGCCCGGCGCGAACGACGCGGTCTTTGCGGCGGCGGAGGACGCCGCGCACCTGGCTACGTTCCGCGAGTACCTGGGTGAGTCGGCCCGCCGACTGGCCGAGCTTCCGGCTGCGACCGCCCCACCCGTTCAGCACGCCCCTCCCGCCCCGAGGCCGGCAACGGAGCCCTGTTCCGGCGAGACGATTTTTGCTGGGGAGTTCGGCACCCCGCTGTACGGCTGGCAAGGGGATCTCGTCGTGAAGCCCGAGGGCGGGGGAGGGCGAGTGATCCACGCGGGTCGACTGTGGCTGCCTGACACCGCAGGCGATGTGAGCGTGTTCATCGAAGGCGAAGGTGCGTTCGGGGTGCGACTGCGGCTAGACCGCCGCGGGGAGGGCGGCGCGGCCGTGCGGCTGGAGCGCGGCTCGCTCGACCTCGTGGTGCTCCCCGATGCGGTCGTCGTGGGTCGGGCGCTGCCCGAGGGTGACCGGCATGAGGTGCAGGTGGACCAGCGGGGCACGCGGGTCACGGTTCGGCTCGATGGTGCTTTGTTCCTGGGGGGCGGCATCGCGGCGGGGGGAATCGGCTCCGTCGGGATCGAAGCGCAGCGAGGCGCCTGGCTCGGCCGCATTCTCGTGTGCAGCTAAAGGGACTACTCTGCCACGACCAGACAGGTGTCGAAGCGTTCGAGCCCGTCAAGGTCGGTGTCGTAGAGCTCGGTGTCGCCCTGAACGCGCCCGTCGGCGGCCGTGGCACGCACCAGGAGGGAGTAGCTGCCTGCGGCGGGGGGCACCCAGAACAACTGCCAGAGTGTCCAGACGCCGGGGCCGCCCCGGTAGCTGATACCCGCTTCCTTCCACGTCTCTCCGTCGTCGTCGCTCAAGTCTACGCGTTCGATTCCTGCCTCTCCGGCGAACGCAATTCCCTTGAGGTACACCCCGGCCGCCGAAACGGCAGCCCCGTACGTCGGCGAGCGAAACCAGGATTGCACCAGGTATTCGGCGGTCTGAGACCACCCGCGGGCCTCCCAGAACCCAAGCTCCAGCTCTTCGACAAAATCGATGCGCGTGATCCACTTGGGGTTCTTCATGCCGTACCGCCCCGGCACCAGTGCTCGCAGGGGGGCCCCGTGGTTGGTCGGCAGCGGCACGCCATTCATGCCCGTCGCCAGCGCCAGGCCGGCGTCGAGGTCGGTTCGGGGAAGGGAGGTTGAATAGCCATCGCCGCTGGTGAACCGGACCCATTCCAGGCGTAGATCGGGCGATAAATCAAGGGCCTCGAGCAGGCTGTCGAGGCGAATCGCGGTCCATCGGGCGTTGCCAGACGTTCGGCCGCTGCCCGACCCGATGCACGAAAGGGTGCGTTCCTGCTCGGTCGCCCCGAGGGCCAGCAGGTCCGGCAGGGTCAGGGTGCGCTCGTTGCCATCCTCGTCACCGATCACCAAGGTCCACGCGGCGAGCCACTCTTCATCGGGTTCGAAGCCGCTGATGGCCACGCGGTAGAAGTCTTCGTTGCTGGTGATGGCGTCCTGGGGCTCGTCGGTGGTCCCTTGAAGGACCACGCCGTCGGAGCGGTCTCCGCTGTCGTCGTGCGTTGAGACACACGCCACCACGGGTACGGCGAGGCTCCCCAGAAACGTCCGTCGGGTAGGCATCGTCCATCCTACTCGGATTTTTCCCGGGAAGCGGCTATGGATGGGATCCTGCGTATCGGAGCCGACATGCGCCTCAGTCTTGGTCTTCATCTCGTGCGCGAGGGACTCATCACTCCGGAACAGCTCATTGCTGCGTTGGACTACCAGGAACAGCGGCGTCCGCGCATCGGACAGTTGGCGTTGCGGGCACGAAAGATGACCGTTTCCGCCACCCTTGAAGTGCTCGCCCACCAGTCCCAAACGAAGATCTCCTTCGGGCAGATCGCCGTTTCCCTGGGCACGCTCACCTCCGAGGAGGTCGATGAACTGCTCGCAGAACAGCGGCGGCAAACACCTTCGATCGGCGAGATTCTGGTCGCCCAGGGTGCGTTGGCGGCCGACGTGGTCGAAGCTCAGGTGCAGGCGCTTCTCGACCGCGGGCTCGACTCGAGCGAACTGGAACGCTGAGGGGGGCGCGGCCTGGGCTGTTCAGGCCCCTCGGATCGCCGCAATCGCCGCAGCACGGTCCGCCGCGCCGAAGACCGCGGAACCGGCCACTAAAACATGCGCGCCCGCATCCACGAAGCGGCGAGCGTTCGAGGGCTTTACGCCGCCATCCACCTCGATGAGCGTGGGCAGGCCGAGCTTGTCGATCCTTGCGCGGATCCGCTCGATCTTCGGAAAGACCCGTTCGATGAGCGATTGCCCGCCAAAGCCAGGATTCACCGTCATCAACAGCACCAGGTCGGTGACTTCGAGCACATAGTCCAGCGCGGATTCGTGGGTGTGCGGGTTCAGCGAGACCCCGGCCTTGGCCCCCGTGGCCCGGATCGCCTGGAGCGAACGGTCCAGGTGAAGGCACGCCTCGGCATGGACGGTGATCCAGTCCGCACCGGCGTTGCGGAAGTCCTGGATATAGCGGTCGGGCTCGACGATCATCAGGTGAACATCCAGCGGCAGGGCCGTGGAACGTCGTGTCGCCTCGCAGATCAGCGGGCCAATGGTGATGTTCGGCACGAAACGCCCGTCCATCACATCGATGTGAATCCAGTCGGCCGTTTTGACGCTGTCGAGCTCCGTGCCGAGGCGGGCGAAGTCGGCGCTCAGGATGCTGGGGGCGATGAGAGGAGCCATTGGGGGCGGCTATCATGCTCACCGCCCCTTCCGGCGACCGGGCAGCCTCCAGCTTGATACCTGGGCTCGTGTACCTGAAGGACCCCCACTTCTCTCCCGCCGTGAGCGAGGCGGTGGCCGCCATCGAGCGCCGTTCCGACGCCGAAGTGGTGGTGGTCGCGGTCGCCCGTTCCGGCCACTACCGGGATGTGGTGCTGGCGGCGGCTCTCGCGGCGGCGCTGGGGGTGCTGGCGTTCGTGGCGTGGTCGCCGTTTCTGTTCGCGGGGGCACTTTTCCCGGTCTACGCCGGGGCCGCGGCCTTGCTGGCGGGGCTCCTCGTTAGGCGGTCGCCTTCGCTGATTCGTTGTTTTGCCGGCTCGGATCGCCTGCGCGACCAGGTGCGGGAGGCCGCCCAGGCCGCCTTCTTCCAGGAAAGCGTCCATGGCACCCAGCGGCGCACCGGGGTGCTCGTCTATGTGAGCGTGCTGGAGAACCGCGTGGAGATCGTTCCTGACCACGGGCTCCTCGGGCGTATTCCTGGCGCGCGTTTTCTTGAGATGGACCTTCGGTGCCAGTCGCTGCCAGAGCTGGTGGAGGGCCTTGGGCGGCTCGGCGACCTGCTCGCCGCGCATGTGCCTGCGCTGCACGACATGAACCCCAACGAAGTAGCGGATACGCCGCGTGTGCGTGGATGATCCTGTTTTTAATCTGGATCGGTGAAGCGTTCGCCCGTGCGGGCGGCGGGGGCGGGTTCTCCGGCGGTGGTGGTGGTGGTGGCGGGGGTGGTGGTGGTGGCGAAGGGCTGGACGTGATCGTACGGCTGCTGTTCTTCCTGATCCTCCAGCAGCCCTGTCTCGGCATCCCCCTCTTGATCGCGCTCGTGGTGGGGGCGATCTGGTTTCACTCGCGAGGCTTGGCTTCGGGCATGGGGGATGGGCAGTTCAGGGTCGTTACGCGCAGCCACGCGGCAGAGGCGCATCCCATCGATCTCGACGGGATTTTGCTTCGAGACCCTGCCTTCTCGGAGGTCCTGTTCCTCGACTACGCTCGTTTGGTGTTCGTTCGCGCGCACGAGGAACGAGGACGGCAGAATCTGTCGGCCTTGGATGCGGTGCTTTCGCCTGCGGCGGCGCAGGCTCTGGGCGATGGGGAGGCGGCCGTGCGGAACGTGATCATCGGTGCAGCCCGGCTGCGCTCGGTGCAGATCGATGGCGGGGTCGCCCGCGCCTCGGTGTCGTTCCTCGCCAATTACACCCAGTCGGACCGGCAGGTGTTTGCAGAGGAGGACTGGCTGTTTGAGCGTGCCGCGGACCTGCATTCCCCCGGCCCGGCCGGAATGCAGGCGTTACGCTGCCCGAATTGCGGCAGCGCGATCGAAACCAACGTGGATGGTTCGTGCCGGTCGTGTGCCACCCCCCTCAGCGCCGGGAAGCTGATGTGGCGGGCGGAACAGGTGAACGTGGTGGCGGTGCGTGACGTGCCGAACGTGGAGTTGACGCTCGGCGGCGGAACCGAGGAAGGCACCCACCTGCCGCTGGTGCGCGCCGCCGACTTCGGCCCTTCGCAACGGGCGTTGACCGCTCGTCACCCCGAGTTCGACGAGGCGCGGTTCACCCACCGTGTCGAGGAAGTTTTCCAGCGCATACAGGCCGCGTGGTCCGACATGAAGCCCGAGGCCGCACGGCCGCTGGAAACGGATGGCGTCTTCCAGTCGCATCGCTATTGGATCGAACGCTACCGGACCGAGGGCCTCGTGAACCGGGCGGCCGACGTGCGAGTGAGCGCAGTCCAGCTCGCCCGCATCCAGATGGATGCCTATTACACCGCGATCACGGTTCGAATCGCCGCAAGCATGCTCGACTGGACAGAGAACGCCGCCGGAGACGTTGTGGGGGGCTCCAAAGGCCAGCCCAAACGGTTCTCGGAGTACTGGACCTTCGTGCGGACCGCCGGTTCGCCGCACGCCCCCCGCGAAAACGTCGACAGTTGCCCCAGCTGCGGTGCCCCCCTGGACCGCGTCGGGGAAGGGGGAGTGTGCGGCTATTGCGAAGCCAAGATCACCTCCGGGGACTTCGATTGGGTGCTCGCGGCCATCGACCAGGACGACGTGTACGGGCACTGACCCCGCGCCCCCGCTACGGCCGCGGCCCCGCAAACAAAAACGCCGCCAGCTCCACGCAAAAGTTCATCGGCCAATGCCCGAGGAAGGCGGGCCAGAAGCTGCGGCAGCGCAGGCACGCCACCCCGAGCAGCAGCGCGCCCGGGAACGAGCTCAGCATCTCCATCTCCGGCTTCCCCTTGTGCAGAAGGAAGTACCCGAAGCTCGTGACGAGCACGGCCGCCCGCTTGCCGTGGCTGCGAGCGATCGCAAACAGCGCGAACCCGTGCCAGAACAGCTCCTCACCGAAGAGCCCTGCGCCCTTGAGGCCCTGCACCAGAAACAGCTCGCCGAGGTCGGCACGCGCCAGCTTGTCCGAGGGGTAGTAGTCCTGCAACCCTGGGACCACCGCCACGGCGAGGAACGAGAAGGGAACGATGACTCCTACGGCGATGCCGAGCTTCGGTCCCCACCAGCGCCAGTCGCCGAAGCCGATTCCCCAGTCGTCGGCACGGGCGCCCGTCGCGGCTAAGGAGCCCACCGACAGCACGGCCGCGGCACCGAGGGGGCGCAGGAAGTTGGCGGGATCCTCGGTCGCCCAGTTCTTGGGGAGCCCCATGAACTTCGCGTGGGCCATCGGCCCGGCGACCAGCAGCGCGACCACGACCAGGACCGCCCATGCCGCGCGTCGGTACCGAACGCCGCCTGCCGCTGCGATGAAGCAGAGTGGCAGCAGGAGATAGACCGCGTCGTACCCGGCCGACAGCATGCGGCCCATACGAGGGAAAAGCCGCCAGTCGATGAAGCAGCATGCCGCCACGAGGGTAGCCGCTCCCAGGCCGCTGAGCAGATCGGGGGCGTCGAACTCCTCGATCCACGCACGGATACGAACCATCGTCGGGCCCTAACTCGCCGGGTTAGGCAGCCGACATGGTGTCTCGCACCCTGCTGTCGCTCGCCGCTGCCTCCCCCGCCCAGCTGCGTGATCTGCTCGCTCGCGCCGCGCTGATCCGCCAGGAGGGGCACCGCCCGTTGCAGTCGGTCGCGCCGCTTCTCGTGCTTGCGGCCTCGCCGCGCCCTTACGGCCGGGCTGCGGTCCGGGCCGGTGCGGCGCGGATCGGCCTCGCGACCGAGGCGTTCTCGCCCGAGGATGTGCGGGCCTTGGGCGATTTTGCGCTCGCCGCCGCCACGATCGGCCGGGCCGCTCCGGCTTTGATCCTCCTGGGCTGGGAAATGGAGTCCGCGGCAGCGTTTGCGGCCGCCTCGCCCGCGCCGTGCTTGGGCGTGGATGGCGCCGCTGGGTGCCCGTTGGGCGGCCTGGCCGACCTGATCGCGCTCGAAGGTCGCGGCTCCCTGGCCTCGCACCGCCTGACCGTAGTGGGCGACGCCTCCCCGCGGGCGCTGGATCTTGCGACGGGACTTGCCTCGCTCGGCGGGTCGGTCACGCTGGTTCATCCCGTGGGTTTCGCTCCCGACCCCGAACGCCTCACCATGATCCGGGAACGAGCGGCGGCGGCCGGGGGTTCGGTCCTGGATACGACCGAGCTGGTCGAAGGCCTCCGCGATGCCACGGCAGTGCTGGTCGAACCTTTTCCGAAGGAAAATGTCGCGCGGTTCCGACCGTACGCGCTCGCTCGCCACCACCTGCGCGTGTGCCGGCAGAGCTGTGCGGTCCTGCATCGCGCCCATGAAACGCGGGGAGCCGAGCTTTCCCCCACGCTGGTCGAGGATGCCGCATGGCTGGCACCCCGCCAGCGTCAGGCCGAGTCGCTCGCTGCCGCGGCGCTCCTGGGCTGGATGCTTCAGCCGGATCGGGTTCGATCCGTGGTAGGATAGGGGCCATGGGTCACGTTTCGCTCTACGAGGTCTCGCCACGCGACGGGCTCCAGAACGAGTCCGCTGTGCTTTCTACCGAATCCAAGGCCGAGCTGATCGCGCGGCTGGTGGGGGCGGGGATCAAGGATGTCGAAGTCACCAGTTTCGTGCGTCCGCGCTGGATTCCCCAGTTGTCGGATGCGGCTGAACTGGTGCGCCTGCTGCCGCAGGTGGAAGGGGTGCGGTATTGGGCCCTCGTGCCGAACCGGGTTGGTCTCGAACGGGCGATGGAATCCGGGATTCGCCATGTTGCCACCTTCGTCAGCGCCAGCGAAACCCACAACAAGAAGAACCTGAACCGTACCGTCCGAGAAAGCGTGGCGGGCGTGGAAGAGATTGTCGGTGTCGCTCGCGATGATGGTATCGAGGTTCGCGGGTACATCTCCACGGTGTTCGGCTGCCCGTTCGAAGGCGATGTGCCGGTGGAAAACACGCTCCGGATCATCGACCGGCTGCGGGCCGCGGGTGCCCAACGCATCGCGCTCGGCGATACCACGGGCATGGCCAATCCGCGCCAGGTTCGCGAGGTGATCGCTCGCGTGGTGGCCAGCGGCGTCCCGGTCGAAAGCGTGTCGGTGCACCTTCACGACACCCGCGGCACGGCCCTCGCCAATGCGCTCGCCGCCTACGACATGGGCGTCCGGCAGATCGATGGCTCGGTGGGGGGGATGGGCGGCTGTCCCTACGCGCCGGGCGCCAGCGGCAACGCCGCCACGGAAGATCTGGCCTTCACCTTTGAAGCGATGGGCATCGCGACAGGCGTAGATCTTGAGGCACTCTCCGAAGCCGGTTGCTTCGCCGAATCGTTGGTGGGGCGTGAACTTCCCGGCCGGTTCCACCAATACTGGAAGGGCGCGCACGCACGGGCAAGCCGGGCGCGCACGGCGTAGGCGCCGCCCATGTCGCGTAGCTTCCTGAAGATCGTGGCGGGCTCCCGAGAAGGGTTGAACGTGCCGTTGCCCCCGCGGGAACCCTTGGGGATCGGCCGCAAGTCTGGGGGCTTGCTGCTCGATGATCCGCTCATCTCCAGCCGTCACTGCCAAGTGGAGGCGCGCGGCAAGGAATGGGTGCTGACCGACCTCGGAAGCACGAACGGCACCATGGTGGATGGGCGACTGGTGCGCGAGGTTGTTTTGCGCCCCGGAAGCGAGATTCAGCTTGGGGGCACCCGGCTCGTGCTCTTCGTGGGCACGCCCGACGATCCCCCGGCCCCTGCGGAAGATCGGCCGGTGGGCGAACACAGTCCCAACCAGGCCGACATCGCCTGGCTGCTCGACGAAGAGCTGGTGGTTCTCGCGGGAAGCGGCGAACGGACCCGCACCCCTGCCGATGTCGTTGGTCAGGAACTGCGGCTGCCGCCGGGGCTCAACGCGCTGGTCGAAGTGGTCGCCGGGCAGGACACCGGCAAGGTTTTTAGGTTTACCCGTGGGAATATCAATGTCGGGCGCAAGAGCGGCGAAGTGCCCCTCTCCGATGGCGAAGTCAGTCGCCGCCACAGCGTGATCGAGGTGTTCGGTCGCGACATGATCTTCCTGCGGGATCTGGGCTCCACTAACGGCACCTACCACAACGGCCGGCGCATCGTGGTGGCACGCCTTCGCACCGGCGACACGGTCGGGATCGGGAAGACCGTTTTGAAGCTGAACGTGACCAGGTAGGTCGGCTTGCCGTTGCTCCTTCAGAACGTCGCGCTCGACGACCGCGGTGCCGTTGAGCTCGCGGCGGCGGTGCTGGGCCTGCCGGAAGCTCGGGTGGTGTCGGCGGAAGTGGTGCGGCGCGGGCTGGATGCACGGGCCAAAACGGCGCTCTGGCGAGGGAACGTTCGCGTCGTGCTGGATGCGGATGAGGAAGCGGTTTTGCTGCGATGGATTCCCGGCGTGCGCCAGTGGACCGAGCGCGACGAGATGCGGAAAACGGGGTCGATCCCGGTGAAGCAGCGAAGCTGGCCCTCACGCCCAATCGTGGTCGGCGCCGGTCCCGCCGGACTTTTCGCCGCGCTCCGGCTCGTGGAAGCCGGCTCACCGGTGCTGTTGCTGGAGCGTGGCGAGCCGGTGGAGGCACGGGTCGGCACCGTGAACGCTTTCTGGCGTGGGAAGCCGCTGAACCCGGAGTCGAACCTCTTGTTCGGGGACGGGGGGGCGGGCACGTTCTCGGATGGCAAGGTCTATACGCGCCGTCGAGATGGCGACCTGGGCTGGATTTTTCGGCAGCTCGTCGAGGCCGGCGCCGATGCATCAGTGCTGGAAGAAAGTTGGGCGCATCTGGGCACCGACAAGATTCGCGCCATTCTACCTGTGCTTCGCAAGAAGCTGCTCGCTGCTGGAGGGGAAGTGCGCTTCGGCGCCCGCGTGGTCGATCTCGTGGTTCACGCCGGGCGCTGTGTGGGCGTTCGTATGGCGGATGGCGAGGAGATCCTGGGCGGGCCCGTGGTGGTGGCCGCCGGTCACTCGGCACGGGACACCATCGAAGCCATGCTGCGGGCGGGGGCCGCCGCCGAAGTGCGGCCCATCGCCATCGGTGCGCGCGTCGAACACCCGCAGGCGCTCATCGATGCCGCTCTCTACCCCAAGGGTCGCGGCGACCTGCCGGCCTCCAGCTATCGCCTGGCGCACAACCCCCCCGGGGGTCGCAGCAGCTATTCCTTTTGCATGTGTCCCGGCGGGATGGTCGTGCCCGCCCAGCACGGGCCGGAAACGAACGTGGTCAACGGAATGTCGTTCGCCGCTCGCCGCGCCATCTATGCCAACAGCGCGGTGATCGTACAGGTGGGAGCCGCTGATTACGGCGCGAGCGACCCTCGGGCGGGACAGCGCTTCCAGGATGCCATCGAGCGCGCGGCGTGGAAGCTCTCGGGCAGCTACTCCGCGCCCGCGCAGCGGGTGGATGACTTTCTTGCCGACCGCGAGAGCCGCGAGCTTCCGCGTAGCTCCTACCCTTTCGGGCTCACGCCTCTCGACCTGAGGGCGCTGCTGCCGGCTGCGGTGATCGAAGGGATGAAGGGCGCGATCCTGGCCTTCGACCGGAAGATTCCTGGCTTTGCCTCGGCGGCCGGTGTGATCATCGCACCCGAAACGCGAACGACATCCCCGTTGCGGTTCTTGCGGGGGCGAAACCACGAAAGCCCGACGTTGCCCGGGCTCATCCCCTGCGGCGAAGGGGCCGGTTGGGGGGGGGGCATCGTGTCGGCCGCGCACGACGGGTTCTTGGTGGCGCAATCGGTGATCGGGTAGGTCCGCCAGAAGCCTTGACGGATCGGGCCCGGAGGTTAGCAGCGGGCGACCAACCAGCGCGGGAGTAACTCAGCTGGTAGAGTGCAACGTTGCCAACGTTGTTGTCGTCGGTTCGAATCCGATCTCCCGCTCCACTTCGACGCCGATTCGGAACCCCGAGTCGGCGTTGTTCATTTTTGCACCCAAGTTCCGGTCAGCGCTTCTCGCCTGCCGACTCCATGCCCCATTCGATGGTCTCGCGAACTTTGTCGTTGATTTGCCGAACCTTGTTCGCCAGGTCGATGAACAGGGCCCGCGACACATGCACGAACAGGGGGCGGTCTTCGACCAGAATCCGGCGGAAGCGCACGATGTCTAGATGAAGCACGACGCCGGCGGTTTCCATCGTGGCGGTGGCGGAGGCGCTCTGGTCGTCGATCATGTCGATTTCGCCGAGGTGCATGCCGGCTTCGAGGCGCGCCACGAAGGCTTCGGTGGTTTCCCCGAGCGCCTTGGCCACGACCACGGTTCCGGACACGATCACGAAGATCTCTTGCGAAGACTCTCCCTCACTGATGAGCACATCGCCCGCCGCGGTGCGGCGAACGTAGAACCAAGGCGCCAACCTCTGCAAGAGTGCTTCGGGGATCGATGAGAACAGCTGGGTTTTCTGAAGCTCCTCGACGATGTTCATACCGGCTCCCCGCTCTCTGCCGCTGCGGAATCGAGGGACCAGGTCACCACCTCCGCTAGCCGCGCGTTCGCCATCCGCACCTTCCCCGCCATGCTCCCAAGCAGTTCCCAGGCCATGTCGGGGTCGCTCGCGATCTGCTCCATCCCAGCGCGATCCACGCGCCAGAGAACCGAGCGTTCCTCCGCAGAAACCGTGGCCGACGCGGGCCCGGGATGGAAGACCGCCAGTTCCCCGAATGTGGCGCCCGGTCCCAGCTCCGCGAGCACGGATTCCATGTCGCCGCGAATGGCCTGGCTTACCGACAGTCGGCCATGAAGCACAATATACCAGGCATCTTGCGGCTGTCCTTCGATGATGACAGCTTCGCCTGCTTCGAGGTGAACCTCGGTGGCGAAGGGCTCGATCGCATTGATCAGCGCAACGTTCATTTCGGGTTGGAACGGATCGCCCGTCTCCGCACTTGAGGGAGCCGTAGGGGATTGTGGCAGGTCATGCTTGTTCCGGGGTGCGCCCGAAGGCGCGGTCGATCGCCTCAATGAGAGTTGCGCCGCTCACGGGCTTGGCCACATAGCCGTTCATTCCTGCGGCGAGGCACGCTTCCCGATCCCCGCTCATGGCGTTGGCTGTCATCGCCACGATCGGCGTGTCGTGATTGAGCACGAGCGAGGTCGGATCGCGGATCACGGCTGTGGCCTGGAAGCCATCCATGCCCGGCATCTGGCAATCCATGAGCACCACGTCGAAGCGACGCTCGGTGAGGCGTTGGACAGCGAGCGCCCCTTCGGTAGCCGCCTCGGCGCGGTGGCCGACCCGAGCGAGAACGGCAAGCGCGTACCGCAGGTTCGTAGCGTTGTCTTCTACGACGAGCACATCGAGGGTACGCGCGGTTCGCGGGCTGGCTGGGCGTGGACGTGCTGCTGCAGCGGCACCCGCGTGCGCCACCCGCAGCGGCACGGTGAACCAAAAGCTGGACCCCCCTCCCGGCTGGGGGTCGTAGCCGATGGTGCCCCCCATCGCTTCCACGACGCGGCGCGAGATCGCGAGGCCGAGTCCAGAGCCGCCGAAGCGGCGTTTCGAGGAGTTGTCAACCTGAGAGAAGGGCAGGAAGAGAGCGCCCTCGTGCTCTGCCGCAACGCCGACGCCGGTGTCCTGGACCGCGAAGCGGAGGTTGATCGTTCCCGCTGTCGGCGGGTCGAGCACGCCGACCTCCACCACGATGCCACCCCGCTCCGTGAATTTCTCGGCGTTCGCGATCAGGTTCAGCAAGACCTGACGCAGTCGGGTCGGCGCCCCCTCCACATGCGTCGGCACCTCCGCCGCGAGGCGGCGCGTGAGCGTGAGTCCGTTCGCCACGACGCGGTGCTCCAACAGCCCGCACACCTCGGAAACGAGCAGAGGGAGGTCGAACACGACCCGCTCCACATCCATCTTGCCTGCCTCTATCTTGGAAAAGTCGAGGATGTCGTTGATGACCGATAGCAGCGTCTGGGTTCCCGACTGGATGGTCGCGGTGTACTCGCTCTGTTCCGACGTGAGCGCGGTGTGGTTCAGGAGCTCGATCATGCCGAGCACCCCATTCATGGGGGTGCGGATCTCATGGCTCATGTTGGCGAGGAACTGGCTTTTGGCGCGATTGGCGGCGTCGGCCAGGGCGCGGGCGCGGTCCGCCTCTTCGCGGTCGCGCACCCGTTCACCTTCCGCCTTGTGGCGTGCGCTTACGTCTTGAAAGCTGCCCACCATGCGCACGGGGGCACCGTCGGCGCCGCGCTCCACGATGTGCCCGCGATCCTCGACCCAAATCACGGAGCCATCGCCGCACAGCATTCGGTGCGCCGAGTCGTAGCGGAGGGTGGCCCCCGCCAGGTGGGCGCTGATCCGTTCGAACACAAGGTCCACATCTTCCGGGTGCAGCCGAGCCTTGAACTCTTCGATGCTGCCGGTAAGGTCGGTCCCCACAGGCACCCCGAGGGCGCGAAACCACTGCCGGTTGTGGGCCACTTCCCCGGTAGCCATGTTCCAGTCCCACACGCACTCGCCGACCACCTCCATCACATTTTCAAGTCGGAGCTCGCTCACCTGGGCGCGCAAGAGTGCAGCTCGAATATCGGTGATGTCGTTGAGTACGGCCAAGAGTTGCCGCTTGCCGCGCGGTCCCAGGAAGGGCCGCTTCACCGACTGGTACGTGCGGATTCGGCCCGTGGCCTCATCCATGCGTTCCTCGAACACCCTCTGGGTGTGTCCGGCGAGGATGATGCCTTGCCCATCCTGCCGTTGAAGCTCGGCCTGCTCTGGGCTCGTGCCGAAGTCCGTGACATCCTTCCCGATCAGCCCTTCGGGGGTGGTGCGGAGCGTACGCGCGAACTGCCGATTGCCAAGAAGAAACGTGCCGTCCCAGTCCATCAGCACGATGGCATCCGGGTTTTCGTCGATCACCGTGCGGAGCAGCGCTTGTTGGTCCGCCAGGTCCCGCTCGGCCCGGCGTCGCGCGCTTGCTGTGACCCAGCGCGTTCCCACCACGGCCCCGTCTGCATCGACCAACGGCTGGCTGGAGCGAAACTCGGCATCGCCGGGAAGGGGAAGGCTCTCGAGGGTGTGGGTGAGCAGCTCGGTCAGGCTCAACCCGACGGAGGAGCAGAACGCCGCGTTCGCGAAGAGGTATCTCCCGGAAACGTCGGTCGCTGCCGTGGGGTCGGCCACGGCATCCATCAGTTGAGCGAGCAAGGACGGGTGATCGATCATCCGGCCCGCCCTATCGCTGGCCCACCGCCGCGGCCTCGCCGGCGCGGAGCCCCGACCAAAACGCCATCGT
>CAMBIK010000028.1 GCA_945867435.1 Klebsiella pneumoniae | reverse complement strand
GCCACATGGGTCGGCGACCAGGAAGGGAACGGGATGCAGGGGTTCGTGATGCAGGATGGCGGTTCGCTGTTGACACTCGAGCCTTGATAGGCCTCCTTCCTCCCGGAACCCGATGCTCATCCTCCTCGCCTGCACCCTTGAAGCCGTTGACCCGCTCGACACCGCCGACACTGCGGAACCAGCTTTCCCTACCTTGTTCAGCGACGATGCCATCCAGGACATCGAGCGTGCCGTGGCCAAGGACCTTCGCAAGAACGAGGCGAGCTGAGCCCAGGTGCCGGTGTGGCACGGTGGGGCGCTGGTCTATGTGGTGAGCTTCGGCACCCAACACCCGGACACCGACGCCCGGGTGGACGACGCAGGTTGAAGACGGAAACTTGTCTCTGGAGTCGACCGTTGCCGACGTGCTCCCGGGCGTGGTGCTGGCCGAAGACCCCGAGTGGGCTGAGACTGCGACGCTCCACGATCTTCTCTTGCAACAGGGCGGACTCTTCGACTTTACGCCGTGGGACGACAACCCCGACTACAGCTACGGCTGGTTCTTGGTGCAGGGCGTGACCACGGGCAACGACTACTTCGACATCCCGGTCTAAGCGGTTGCACTCGCTCGAAACTGATCGGAGTCGACGCTTTTTCGCACGCGTGGGTTTGGGATGGGTTAGCGCGCGTCATCCTGGAAACCCGCCACTTCCTCTCTTACTCGACGAGGCTGCGATGCGAACCTTCCTCCTGCTCTTGCCGCTTGGCGGTTGTGCGTTTGGACTGGAAACCCAGGTCGTGGGAACGTCCCCCGCCGATGCCGCGGAAGGCGTCCTGCCGCGCACCGAGGTGGGCCTGGAGGGCAACCTCTATTCGATGTCGGCTCACGACATGCACGTCACCCAGCCGCCTGGGCTTGATGCCTTGTGGGATCGGGTGCTGACGACGCCGTTGCTGGTGTACATCGAGGAAGAGTCCGACAGCGAGCTGCGGTTGGCCACGGCGCTTTCGGGCGCGGATGGCAACCAGGACCCTTGCGAGAAGGTGCGCCGCTTCCCGGTGGCGGATTGGCGCGAAAATCCGTTGTTCGCGGCGGGCCCCGGCTCGTTTGATGCTAGCTTCGGGGGCAGCGCCGCTACGGTTCGCGAAGTCGAACTTTCGGGCGTGATCGACGCGCAAGGGCTCGGCTGGAGCGACGGCACGCTCGACGCCGTGCTCGATACGCGGGAGCTCGCCGCGGCCTTGGGCGGGATCGATGATGTGTGCGCCCTGGTCCAGGACCTCGGCGGCGAGTGCTTCGCATGCGCCGATGGCGAAGAAGCTTGCTTTTCCCTTGCGATTGAAAGTGTACGGGCGAAGCTGATCGAGGCGGACTTCGACGTGACGCCGGATTGCGGAGCGTAGATCGGGCGTCCGACGGCGGACCGCTTTCAGGAAACTGAAAGAATCTGCGTCCCTTGCCTTGTCAAGAGCGTGGGATTCTTGTATCCCATCAGTCCAGCCCCTTCTCCGCCATGCTCCGCGCGATCCGCCTTGCCCTCACCACGTTTGCCCTGACCTCCCTCGCCGCCGCGGCGGGGTGGCTGGTGTTCGCGTCGCCGTGGCTTCGGTACGAGCGGCTTGAGATTGAAGGGAACGTCCGCGCCCCCGAGGCGCACCTTCGCCACCTTGCAAACCTCCCGGAAGGCGAGGCCCTCGCGCTGGTGAACTTGGAAGAGGCCGTGGCTGGCGTGCGGCGCCATCCCTGGGTGCGCAACGCGACTGCGAGCCGCAGCTTCCCCAACACCGTGCGGCTGCATGTGGAACCGCGCACGCCTGTAGCCCTCGTTCAGCTCGATGGACTTTTCCTCGTGGACAGCGACGGCACCCTCTTCGCACGGGCGCAGGAGGTCGACTACGACCATCCCGTGCTCACCGGCCTCGATGCCGACCTGGTGCGCGCCCAGCCCGAGATTGGCCGCCGTTTGGTGCGCGAGGGCCTCGACTGGCTCGCGGCTGCCCAGGCGAAGGGCGGCCTGCCGGAGTCCGACCTGTCGGAGCTGCGCTTCGATGCGAAGACTGGGTACACCCTCTTGCTTCGCAACGGTGGGGAAGTGCTCCTCGGCTTCGCGGAACGCGAACGGCTCGGCCGCCTCGCCACTCTCACTGCGAACGGGCTCGACCTCTCCGCGCCTCAACGCATCGACCTCATCTCCGCGCGCCTCGCCGTGGTGACTCCTCTCTGATTCCCCGCTTGCTTCCTCCCCCCCCGCACCATCCCCCCCCGGCAATCCCAGGCCGGACCCATCCCCCCGTAGAGGTTCACATGATCGATATTGTTGTAAATGAATTGGTAGGCGCTCGCATCAAGGTCGTCGGCGTCGGCGGCGGCGGCGGCAATGCCGTGAACCACATGGTTCGCTCCGGCATCCACGGCGTGGAGTTCATCGCGATGAACACCGACGCCCAGGACCTCGCTCGTTCCCTCGCCCCGCGGCGCTTCCAGCTTGGCTCGCAGCTCACCAAGGGGCTCGGCGCCGGCGCGGATCCCGAGGTTGGCCGCGAAGGAGCCCTGGAAGATCGCGACCGGATCGCCGAGCTGCTCGCTGGCGCGGACATGGTGTTTGTGACCGCCGGCATGGGCGGCGGCACCGGCACCGGGGCGGCCCCCGTGGTGTGCCAGGTGGCGCGCGAACTTGGCGCCCTCACCGTGGCCGTGATCACCCGCCCGTTCGCCTTCGAAGGCCGCAAGCGCAAGCGCCAGGCGGAGGAAGGCATGGAAGCGATGATGCTGAACGTCGACACCCTCATCACCATCCCCAACCAGCGCTTGCTGGCGATGAGCACCGAGCGCACGCTCATGACCGAAGCCTTCGGCATGGCGGACGACGTGTTGTTCCAGGCCGTAAAGGGCATCAGCGACCTGATCAATGATCAGGGCGTCATCAACGTCGATTTCGCCGACGTGCGCACGATCATGGCCAACAAGGGCCGTGCGCTCATGGGCGTGGGCAAGGGGTCGGGCGTGCACCGCGCCGTGGATGCCGCCCAGCGTGCCATCTCCTCGCCTCTGCTCGATGATTTGAGCATCTCCGGCGCCACCAGCGTGCTCCTCAACTTCACGGGCGGGCCCAGCCTTTCCCTCTACGAAGTCAACGAAGCCGCGCAGATGGTCTCGGAAGAGACCGCGGAAGACGAAAACGTCATCTTCGGGCTCGTGATCGACGAGACGATGGGCGACGAGGTGCGGGTCACCGTGGTGGCCACCGGCTTCCAGGAAGGGCGTGCGCGCATTGGCCTGCCCAACGAGATGCGCATCGCGCAGGCCGTGAACGGCCAGCTTCAGGGCGGGGGTGGCTCCAAGGGGGGCAAGGCTTCCGGCTTCGAAACGCTTCGCACCGGCGACTACGACATTCCGACCTTCTTCCGTCGGCCTGGGTAGGCGCGTGCTGTTGGGGCGGCGACTCAAGACTGTCGCCGCCCCGACCGTCACCTAAAGCGGTTTGCTTTCGCGCACGAGGACACCGCTCCCGTGGCGCCCGATTACCTCCGCGTGGGCGCGACCATCAACCCCGCCTGCATCGCCGCCAGCGCCGCGATTCAGCTCGCTTCGGCGTGTTTGATCCGCACATCCAGGTCGCGAAGCAGGGTCACGCGGTTCTTGTTCTTCACCTCGAACGCGCGAACGGTACGGAGCTCAGACAGGTTTAACCCTAAAAAAGCTGCAGTGGCATGCTTGACGTTGAGGTCGTTGTACTTCGGAATCGGGAGGGTGGCGGCGTGCCCCGCTCGCAGCTGCACCAGCGCCTCGCGCAGCGCCTTCTCGCCCTGGTCTACGAACGCTGCGCGTGCTCCCAAGGCCTGACGCGCCTTCGCGAGCCCATCGGCCGCGGCCTCAAGGACAGTGGCTTCCGCCTGGATCAGCCGGGACCGACCGTTCTCGACGCGCTGCTTGACCTCGTCGCGACGGTGCCTGAGCGATTCGCCGGTTTCGTTGAGGGTGTGACGCAGGCTGTCCCGCGTGCGGGTGAAGGTTTCCTTGAGGTGCAGTTCCATGGGGTCTCCGGGTGAATGAACAATCATTCATCGCAACGGAAGGGTAGACACCGGTCGGAATTCGTCAACCAACGAGACCCAGCGTGTAGAATGGCCCCATGCGAGTGGGTTCGGGCGCGGTATGAAGGACCTGCCGAGGGGGCCAGCACGCCGGTGGAACTGGCAGGAGTACGGGTTGGCTAAACTCTCTCGGAGGAACGCATGAGCCACGAAACGAGCGGACGTATGGGCTGGAGCCTGGATCCCTTGGTGCTTTTTCCTTACGAGGTGGATCTGACCGTGTCCGAGGGCGGCTGGGATGACAGCTATCGTGCCCGCTTCGATCTGGTTTTTGCGGGGGAAGGCGGCATCGAGCGGGTCCTGGTCACGGGTGCCCGCATCATCTCGGGTTGGGAGCGGTGATTCCACTCGCGCTGGTCCTGGCCTGCACCTCCGAAGCCGAGCTCGCCGAGCTCGTCGATTTCGACTCGGAAGCCATGGTGGATGCGCACAACGACGTTCGCGCGCAGTACGGCGTGGGTCCGCTCGAATGGGACGATGCGCTGGTCACCGTGGCGGTGGATTGGTCGCGGCATCTGGTGGCTGGCGCGTGCGAGTTGGTCCACAGCGGTGGGGAGTACGGCGAAAACCTTTATTGGACCTCCGCAACGACCACGCCCGCGGATGTTGTGGGGGCCTGGGCGGCGGAGGCAGCCGACTACGACCTCGACAGCTTCGAGTGTGCGCCGGAGCCAGCCGTTTGCGGCCACTTTACCCAGGTTGTCTGGGCCGACTCGACGAGCCTGGGCTGTGGTGCCGCGAGCTGCGGAGAGGAGGCTGGCGAGGTGTGGACTTGTGAGTATGATCCACCGGGAAACTGGGTCGGTGAGGCTCCGTTCTGAGCGCATAGCGGCATCAGCAGGCGTCTGCGGTCGGAATCAGGGCGCACACTGCTTCAGGCGGTCTGCGTTCTCAAGGGTGCAAACGGACTTGCACAGGCTGGAAAAAAGCCCGTCGCCGCAATCGGTGTTGCAGGTCTGCATCGTGGCCCGCGATTTGTACTCGCACACGAAGCCGCATCCCGATGCCCATCCACCCACTATGACGAGGAGCAAGACGGTTGAAGCGCGTTTGGTATTCATGGGAGCCCCGTGCTGTTTTCAGGTTGAGCAGACGACGCCAAGTCGCCGACCTCGACGTAACTCATCGGCCGCCAGCCTCGGGGTCACCCCCGTCGTGTCGGCGGTGATCGGGAAGGAGACGGGTCCGATTCCGTGGGGTCGAGCCCAGGACCTGGTGGGTCAACTGCTGTCCGCGCGCCACCCCGACGCTGCCCTACCCCCCCATCGCCTCCCGCATCCTCTCCGGCCAGTCGGCAATGTCGGCGAGCAGCTTCGCTCGGGCATCTGCCACTTGCGATGCACTGAACGCTCGGCGCGGGTCGGCCGCGAGCACGTCGGCGGTGGCCGCGGCCTCCGTATCGAACCACTCCCGGATCGACAGGGATTCGTACACCAGGAGCTGCGCTTCCACGGCCGCGAGGAACTCTGCCTCGCACGCGTCGTTCTTCAGACAGCCATCGGCCAGCGCCCCGGTGGCGTAGCGCCAGTAGCCAGGTGCGCCCGAGTTCCAGCTTTCGTCGACACCCCAGGGGGCGAACTGCAAACGCAGCCCATCCGCCGGGTCGGCGTACACATAGCAATCGTTGAGCGTGTAGGGGTAGCCATCCACGTTCCCCACTAGCAGGCTCCAAACCCAGAAGGACTGGAACTGCTTCAGGTCCACCACGGCGTCGAGGTCGGCCGAATAGTCCGCCCCGGCGCTGCGGATCGCATCGCTCACCGCCTCCAGCTGCGTGGTGTCCCCGACGCCGCTGGCGCTTTCCCAGTGGGCCAGCCCGCCGCGGGTGAAATCGGCGTTGTCGTTGGCCTCGAACAATTCGCCGGAGCGGTCGGCGAAGCGGGAGTCCAGCCAGTGGTCGTCGATTGTTTCGAGGTTGGTGTAGAGCCCGTAAAGCTCGTCGTTGACGTACACGGCGGCGTGGTTCGCCCGCGAGGCCAACAGGCCCGCTTGGCGGAAAATCGTGTAGACCAGCACTTCCTTGGTCTGCGTGGAGTCCTCCACCATGTTGTTCAGGGTGATCCTTTCTAAACCCGCGTAGTCCTGACCCTTCACGAAGGCGTTGAGCTTGATCTTCAACGAAGGCTTGTCGTTGAAATTGCGGAGGGTCGAGGATCCCTTGATGCGCACGCCCACGTTCTCAAACGCGGTGCCGTTCACGGTGACCCCGCCTGAGAGGTACTCCATGTTTCCCTGGCGAGCCTGCCGGTTCAGCTCGCTGATGGTGTCCTCGGTCAGGGTGAGGCGCACGTCCTGAAGGACGCCGAGCGCGTAGAACGCCGCCGCGGCGGCCGCTTCCAGCTCCGGGTCGTCGGCGGTGTCGTCTTCTTTGGGGCCGGAGTCTTCCTCGGCGGCCGTATCGCCGGGCAGGCCCTCGTCGTCGGGGCGGCCGCCGGGGGGAGGGCCACTGTCGTTCTCGACGAGGGAACAGCAGAGGAGGAGCGCGACCATCGGCCGGCTATAGCACCGGAGGCTACTCGAACAACCCCTCTTCCAGGCAGCTTTCGTCGCCCGCTTGGATGGCCTTGGAGAGCGCGGTGGCCTTCGGGAGGAGGTTCTTCATGTAGAAGCGGGCATTCGCCATCTTCCCCTTGTAGAACTTCAAATCGGTGCCGGTGGCGGCCGCCTGGATGGCCTCGTGGGCCACGCGGGCCTGCCACAGGCTGTGCAGCCCGAGCACGACGGTTCCAAAAAGCTCCATGAACGGGGAGGCCTGCAACATCGCCCCCCGAAGGTTCCCCGCCGCACCCACCATCCCGAGGTGCATCGCGGTCTGGCCGAGCTGGTCGCGCCCGCGCTCCAATGCGGCAACTTCATCGGCGAGCGCGGCGATGGCGCGACAGCGTTCCAGCTCTTCGTTCGCCTCGTTCAACCACGCCATGAAGAGCATGCCCTGACCCTTGCGCATCTTGCGCCCGAGCAAGTCCATCGCCTGGATGCCGTTGGTGCCTTCGTAGATCGAGGTGATCTTGGCATCGCGAACGGCCTGTTCAACAGGATATTCGCCGATATAGCCGTAGCCGCCAAAGCACTGCAGCGCCATGACGCACACGTCGAACGACCGGTCGGAGCAGTAGGACTTCACGATGGGCGTCATCAATTCCACGAGGCCGAGCAGGTATTCCTTCTCGGCATCTTCGCCGTGGTGGGTCCTGTCGAAGCGATTGCCGACGCTGTAGATAAGCGAGCGCATGGCTTCCACCTGGCATTTCATCGTCATCAACATGCGCCGCACGTCGGGATGCGAGTTGATCGTAACCCGCGGGGGATCGGCCTCCCGGAAGTTCTCCACCGCCGAGCCTTGCACGCGGTCCTTGCAGTAGGCAAGCGCGTTCTGGTACGCACCACTGGCCAGCCCGAGGCTTTGAATGCCGACGCCGATGCGGGCCTCGTTCATCATGCGGAACATGATCTCCATGCCCTGGCCGAGGGAGCCGAGCAGGTAGCCGACACAGGTCCCGGTCGCGCCGAGCGCGATCGTGCAGGTGGCGCTGCCGTTGATGCCCATCTTGTGCTCGATCCCGACCACCTTCGCGCCGTTGCGTGCCCCGAGCGTTCCGGAGGAGTCGAACAGGAACTTGGGCACGACGAAGATGGAGAGTCCCTTGGTTCCCGGCGGGGCATCTGGCACCCGCGCCAGCACGAGGTGCAGGATGTTCTCGTTGAGATCCTGATCGCCCCCCGAGATGAACATCTTTTCCCCGGTGAGGTGGAAGACGTTGGCGTCGGCGGTGGGCTCGGCCCGGGCGCGGTTGTCGCCGACGTTGGTGCCAGCCCCGGCTTCCGTGAGGCACATCGTGCCGCCCCACTGGCCGCCGATCATGCGGTGTACGGCGGTGTCGCGAATCCAGTCGGGGGTGCCAGGCCAGGTGAGCAGGTTGGCCGCCGCACGGGTCAGGCCTGGGTACATGTTGAAGGCGGTGGCTGCGCCCGAGATCATCTCGTGGGTGGCGATGTCCACCACATGCGGCAGACCCTGCCCGCCAAACTCTGGATCCATCGATGCGGCCACCAAGCCCGATTCCGCGATGGCCTTGTAGGCGGTCTTGAAACAGGCGGGCGTGGTGATGTTGCCTTCGGAGTCGAGCTTCACGCCTTCGCGATCCCCGATTTTGTTCACGGGCGCCACGGTGTTCACGGCGAGGTCGGCAGCCATGTCCAGCACGGCCTCGTACATATCTTTGTCGAAATCCTTGTATCGCGGCACGGAAGCGAGCTGTTCGTGAACGCGCAACTGTTCGAACAGCACGAACTTGAGGTCACGCAGGTCAACGGTGTACTCGGTGGCGCTCATCACGGCTCCAGGAATGAATGAATGACCATTCATATAGCCGCTCAGCGGTCCGAGCGCAGCCTGTCTGCCGAAGGAGCACCCACAACCACTTCCCGCACGGTGTTCTGGTCGTAGGGTTGGGGCATGTAGATGGCGTCCTGCCGCCAGCCACCGATGCCGCTGCCCCATTCCAGACCGTGCCCGTAGATGCCGGCGCGGGGCCGGAAGAGGTTTTCGGACGTGCCATCCGGTGCGACCCGGTACAGCCCGGAGCTGGCGTAGTCGGGAATGTAGAGGTTCCCGCAAACATCCAGCCCGATCCCATCCTGCCAGCCGTTGCCCACGCCTTCGGCGTATACGCGGGCTTCGCCGATGGGGTTCAGGTCGGCGTCAAGATCGACGGCGTAGACCAGGGCCCGGCCCGTCGTCGCGATGTAGCCGACGGTGTTGTCTACGGAAAACACCACCATCCGGGGCGAGTCGATGGCTGGCAGACGGACCCACTGCTGGGCCAGGCCGGTCGCGGGGTCGACTCGCACCATCTCCGCTCGGGCTCCGCGTAGGATGGGGCCGGTGTAGATCATGCCATCGGGCCCGACCGTGACGCCATAGATGCCCGGAAGATCGCCTGCCAGCGTGCTCGTGGCCCCTTCTGCGGTGATGCGCAGCAGCCTGGCACCCAGGTCGTCGGCCGCCACGATGTCGCCATCCGGCAGCCGCGCCATGCCCTGCAGGGTGCCCACGCCGGGCACGACGGGGGTTGCGACGCCTTCGTAGGTGGCAGACATCAGGGTGGACCCATCACTACCGAGGATGTTACCCGCATTGTCGAAGATCACGTCGTGGTAGCCGCGGGGGCCCTCCAGTTCGTTGTCGTCGAAATCGCCTCGCGAGGGCAGCGCGGCACAGTCCCAGACCAGCTCGCCGGTGTCCTCGCTTTCGGTCGCAGTATCGGCGGTTTCGGCCGAGTCGCCAATGATGTTTTCTGGCGGCCGACCCGTGTCCGCGCCGGTCACCGCGAGGCGGGCGTCGCAGGCGATGAGGAAGGCGAGCATCCCCAAGCCTACTCCCGGTCCAGGTGCCCCGCGTCGGAGTCTCCCATCTCGACGCGGCCGGAGGGAAAATACTCGGACCATCGCTGGCTCACGGTCGCCGCCGTGTCGGGGTCACAGAAAAGTTCCCTTGGATAGTTGGGCTTCTTTCGGGCGTCGAGCACCACTGTCCCTTCGAACACGACATGGTTGCGGTGCAGCCGCCGGGCGCCGTGCAAGTCGGCCGCAGGCTCCATCCGCGTGAACGCCGTCCACAGGAACCGACTGTCGGTGCGGGTCGCCTCTCTCGCGTCGTCCACCAACACGACGAGGGGCCACCCCGGGAAGTGGGCGGCGAGCCGGTCGCCGGCACCGGGTTCGGTCGCATACGTCGGCCCACTCACGACGAGGCAGCCCCCGCAGTACACGATCGCTTCGCGCACAGCGCTCGGTACACCACCCGCAAACGCACGCGGAAGCTCCCTTACCGGGTCGCCCACGCCCATCATCACGCCCTTGCTGCCTTCGTTGATGGCCGGGCCGGCGTAATCCAGCGTATCCATCGACAGGTTGGAGAACACATACAGGTCGGTCTCGGGGCGGAACCTGGCCAGCACATGTTCCAGCACCGGCTTAAAGTTGCGCAGGTCCATCGGAGAGTCGAGCAGGAGCAGGAACTTGGTGAGCGAGAGTTGGCCTTCGCCGAGAATCCGGAAGGCACTGGCCATCGCTTCACGACGGTAGCGTTCCTGCACCACCGCCGCGGAAAGCGCGTGGTAGCCGGTTTCGCCGTAGCTCCACAAGTCGCGAACGGCCGGCATCACCAGCGGGAACAACGGCGAGAGCAGCTCCTGAAGCCAGTCGCCCAGGAAGAAATCCTCCTGCCGGGGCTTGCCGACCACGGTTGCCGGCCAGATCGCATCGCGGCGATGGCACACACGGTCCACGTTGAACACCGGAAAGTTGTGTTTCAGCGAGTAGTAGCCGTAGTGATCGCCGAAGGGGCCTTCGGGCTCCCGCACGCCCGGCGGCACCTGGCCGACGATGGCGAACTCGCAGTCCGCGACGAGGGGGAGGGGGCCGGCGGGATTGTCGCATCGGCGGAGCCGTTCGCCCACGAGGAGCGAGGCCAGCAGCAGTTCGGGGACGTTTTCGGGCAAAGGTGCGATGGCACTGGCGATGAGTCCAGGGGGGCCACCGACAAAGACGTTCACGGGCAGCGCCTGCTGCCTCAACTCCGCGACATGGTGGTGAAACCCGCCGCCCTTGCCGATTTGCCAGTGCATGCCCGTGCGGTCGTCGGCGTTGCGTTGAATCCGGTACATCCCCAGGTTGTGAACGCCGGTTTCGGGGTGCTCAGTGTAGACCAGCGGCAGGGTGACAAAGCCGCCGGCATCTTCCGGCCAGCTGGTGAGCATCGGGATGCGGCTCAGCTTGGGGGCGGCCACGACCTCAGTCACAGGGCCGCGGGCGGAGTGCTGAAGACCGAGGTCCAGCGCCTGCCACGCGAAGTCGCGCAAGCCCCACAGCTTGCCCAGCGAGGGGGGCATCAGCTCGTGCGGCAAGCCCGCGGCGCGCTTCACGAACTCGTTGGCGCGGCGGCCGAACGCAAGGTCTACCCTGCGCTTGGAGCCGAACAGGTTGGTGACCACGGGGAAGTCGCTTCCCGACGGCCGCTTGAAGAGCAGCGCGGGGCCGCCCGCCGCGATCACCCGGCGGTGCACCTCCGCGATCTCGAGGTGGGGGTTCACCTCGGCATCGATCTCCACCAGCTCGCCTTCGCGGCGGAGCACATCAAGGAACGCTCGTAGATCACGCATGCGTTTCGGCCACGTTCATCGCAAGGATCGCGGGTCGGTCAGCTTGCCGCGGATGGCGGAAGCGGCTGCCACCGCCGGGGAGACCAGGTACACGGGGCCCGCGCTGCCCATGCGCCGGTCAAAGTTCCGGTTGGTGCTGCTGGCCGTGGTTTCGCCAGGAAGTGGGATGCCGGGGCCGTTGCCAATGCAGCTGCCGCAGCCCGGCGGCGTGACCACCCCGCCGAGGGAGGCGAACAGGTCAAGCAGTCCCTCCGTCTGCGCCGCCGCGGCCACGTCCGCGCTGGATGGCGTCACGGTCAGCCGCACGCCCGGCGCGAGCGTGTGACCGCGCAGGACCTCGGCTGCAGCGCGCAGATCGGAGAGAGAGCCACCTGTACACGATGCGAGAACGACGTTGTGGATCGCTACATCCAGCAGCCTGTCAAGCGATTCTCGGTTACGACTGTCCCCCGGGGTGGCCACCGTGAGCGGCACGGCCTCAAGGTGGACATCGAACACCCGCTCGTAGGTGGCGTCGGCGTCTGGATAGACCAGCTCGTTCGTTACATCCACCCCGCGGGCGGCGAGGAGGAATTCCACGATGGGGCGGCAGGGCTCCACCACGCCGGTCATCAGGCCGCCTTCGACGGTCATGTTGGTGAGGACGGAGAGCTCGTCGACGTTCCATTGATCGAGGCCGGGACCGCCGAACTGGATGACGCAGGTGTCGGTGGGCGAGGACCGCCACTGTTCATCCCGGAAGTAGGGATCGCCGATCAGGTGGAGGATGAGATCCTTCGGCGAGAGGCCGCCCGTGGCTTCCCCGTGGACCATCACGCGCACCACCTTGGGCACCGTGACCGGGATGAGCCCCGTGCGAAAGGCGAAGGCCATCGCCGTGCTTCCCACACCGAACGCGAACGCGTTCAGGACGCCGGCGGTGGGCGTGTGGCTGTCGGTGAGGATGATGATGTCGCCCGGACGCCCGTAGCTTTCCACCACGAGGCGGTGGCACACGCCCGGCGGGAACGCTCGCCCGGGACCGTGCAGGCGAATGCCGTATTCCGCGCAGGCCTCGACCATTTCCCGGGTGAGTTGGCGGGAAGGGGCCAGGCGGGCCCGCTTTACGTTGTCGGGAACTGTGGGTTCGTCGATCAGCACGAAGTGGTCTTCGAAGGCGGCGACCAGTTCGGGCGCAAACATCGGCGCGTTGCCGAAGGCTTCCCGGTAAAGCGAGACCACCATCCCGGCGGTGTACTCGTGAACGCCGCGGAACGCTGTTCGGCACAGCACCTGATCGCCGGGGGCTACCGCCGCGATGCCATCGGGCCCTGCCCCTGTCCACGCCTTGCGGGCGATGATCTTTTCGACCGCGTTCAAGGGGCGCTCGGCCACGTTCACGTCGTAGGTGGGCTGCACGCCCCCTCCGAGCAGGCGCTTCCCGTACTCCAGGAGGCCGCCGCCCTCGGCGACAGCTCTAAAAAATGTTGGTAGAACGGTGAAGAAAGCGCGGGTATCCACCTCTTCGCCGTTGCGGAGCCGGTCCACAACCCCGAGGTCGGTCGAGAACGGCATGCCGCCGTAGACCATGTTCTCCTGGAAGATGCGCTGGAAGCTCTTGGCGAGGACCAGTTCGATTCCTGCCCCCTGGTGCGCCACCACCGCCACCTCGCGGGACGATCCGGAACCGTAGGCATCGCCCCCCACGACCACCTGGAAGCCGCCGTCTTTCACGGAATCCTGCTTCACCACATCCTTAAAATTCTCCAGAAACCACGGCCCGAGCACTTCTCCCGTGTAGCCAAGCGTGCAGGCGGCGCCCGAGATCATCAGGTCGGTGTTGACGGCGAAGTGCAGCGGCTGGCCGGTCCACGCCAGGTCCGTGCCTTCAAGCTGGGCTGCGACCAGCGCAGGGTCGTCGGCGAGGATCAGGACGCGGCCGGTGAGCTTCATTTCCGAGCGCTAACATCGCGGCCGGTGCTGGGGGAGGGCTCGGAGCGGGCCTGAGGTGTCCGCGCCCGTTACGCTGGCCGGCCAAAAGCGGAGCGCACGTGTACCACGACTTCCTCATCCTCGGCGGGGCCGGCCTCGTCGGCTTGCAAGTGTGCCGTCAGATCGTCGCGAAGCTGGCCCCGCGCCGCATCGTCGTCGCTTCATTGCTACAGAGCGAGTCGGTCGCTGCGTGCAAGCGCTTGGAACGGGAGTACGGAGACTCCGTGGCGTTCGTGCCCGCCTGGGGAAATCTGTTTGTTCCCCGCGAGATGGCCGAACTGAGTCGGGCTGCCGTGCTGGGCGATGTCGGCTTGCGCCGGGCCCTGCTCAGCGCGCTCTACGACGACTATGATGCCGCCTACAAGGATAATCAACTTGTCCACCTCATCCGCCTTCATCGCCCCGAGGTGGTCGTGGATTGCGTGAACACCGCGACCGGCTTCTCCTACCAGGACGTGTTCGATGGAGCGGCCAAGGTGAGGGCGTGGGTCGGGGCCGATGGCTACGACGCCAAGGGGGTCGCTGACCTCGAAACCTTCCTGCTCTCCCAAAGCGCTCCTCAGCTCATCCGACATGTCCGCTTTCTTCACCAGGCAACTACGGAATACACGACCCGGGTCTACGTCAAGGTGGGCACGACGGGGACTGGGGGCATGGGGCTCAACATCCCCTACACCCACAGCGAAGACAAGCCTTCCAAGAAGCTGCTTGCGAAGAACGAGGCCGCCTTTGGGCACACGGGCCTGCTTTTCCTGCTGGCTCGCACACCGAATGCGCCGATCGTGAAGGAGGTCAAGCCGGCCGCCATGATCGGCTACCGCGCCGTGCAGGTGATGGAAGCCAAGGACAAGCACGACAACAGCGATCTGTACGAGGCCCACGAGGTCGCGTGTTCGGGCACCTTGAACCTGCGGGAGGCGCCCGCGGCCTACGAACGGACAGGCAAGTTGAGGGTGGCGGTCGTCGATACTGGGGAAAACGGCGTTTTCACACGCGGTGAGTTCGCAGCGATCACCGCGTTGGGGCAGATGGAGTACATCACCCCGGAGGAGATCGCCACGACCGTCGTTCTCGAAATTCGGGGGGCGAACACGGGAAACGACGCTATCAGCGCGATGGATGGCGCGGTCATGACCCCATCCTACAAGGCCGGGCTCGTGCGCAGCGTGGCGATTCGCGATCTCGACGCCGCCGAACGGGAAAGCCAGATTCCTTCGGTGGCACTGGGGCGCCTGGGCCCGCCGGAGCTGTCGAAGCTCCTCTTTGAAGCAGAGCTGTTGAGGAGTGCCTTCGTCACGATCGAAGCCGTGGCCGCCGCTGCGGATGGCGAGGAGATGTCAAGGCGTTGCGAGGAGGCGCTCGTTCCGTCGGGGGCGCGTCGCACGGCGCCCTCCATCGGGATTCCCATCCTGCTTCCCGATGGCAAGCGTTTGCTGCGCGGGCCCCGCATCAACGTGCCCGAGCTGGAAGGGCACAAGAATACGGTCGCCCTGGATGATCCGGCCAAGGTGGATGCCTGGGCGGCCAAGGGGTGGATCGACCTTCGCCCGGCGAATATGGTCGTGTGGCGGGCGCGCTGCGAGAAGATGCTGGCCGCTCGCGCCACCTTGCGCGACGAAGGCTCTGCGGCGGCGTCGATCACATCGTTCATGGCGACCGATTTTGAGATCGGGGAGCTGGTGGCGTGGATCTTCAACAACGAGATGGGCGGGTATCGGGTGAAGTAGGTTTGGGGTCTGGTTTTCGGACTTCGCCTTGGATCTGTGCCGGATTTTGTGCCGGATGGTGTACTTCAAGGGTCCTCCGTCTGGCTGGTGTGGGTCACGGCGAGGATCTCCGTACGCTCCCCCTCCGCAACGTAGAAGACCGCTTATGGAAAGCGCCGAAGCAAGCTGCGGCGCACGCGATGGCATGGCCGCAGGAAATCGACACCCAAGCCGACGGAACGGTCTTCATACCATGCGAAAGCCGTGTCGATATCCGCTTCGGCGAGCGGCCGGATGACCAGCTGCGCCACTACCGCGTTCTGCCGAGAATCCGGGCGCGAACCTCCAACCAGGAGTCGCCCTGGCCGGGATTCACATCTAGGAGCGTGTCGTGCGTAGCGCGATCACGCTCCGTTCCGGCGTCGGGTTCCCGGATTTTGCGTCGTAGACAGTTCAGTTCGCACGTCAGCGTGGGCAATGACGCGGCCTTCGCGGGCATCGAGCAGTCCCGCTTGAAGGTCGCGCAAGAGATCGTTCTCGGCCAGCAGAGCCTGGTAGGTTGTCACGTCGAGGAGCACCGCAGCGCTGCGTCCGTTCTGGGTGAGCACCAGCGGGCGGCCGCTTTCCCGTAGCCTGCGGAGCGCCGCGGTGCTCGACACCGTCCGGTCGAGAAGGTCCACGCCGCGACAGAGCGGTGGGCGGGTCGTTGCTCGCGATGGCACGGCCCCCCAACTTGACAAGCAGGTGCTCGATGCCTAGCCGCGGGGTTCACAGTCCTTGGTGAAAGTGTCCACTTTTTCGGATCACGATCACCTGTCCCCCGCGCCGTTCACACGCACAGCCACCCTCGCGGTACACCGCCCTCCTTCCTCGTCCATCGCCTTGAGCGACAGTTCGTGATCGCCCAGCGAAAGCGTCTCCGCGAGCAGATCGACCGTGCCATCCGAGGCCGCCACGCTCGCCCCGAGGTCGCCGTCCTGGTCGCTCTCCCACTCCACCACGAGGTCGCCGCTTTCCGTCTCCACGTCGGTGGTTTGGCCGACCAGCAGCACGGACTCGCCCTCCACGAACAGCTCCCCGTCGATGGGATTGAGGATCGTGCATTCCGGCAACGCGTTCGGCGTGATGACCTCGAAGGACACGGATGCCGTGCCCACGGCGCCGTGCGGGTCGGTGGCCGCCAAGGTGATCGTGTAGGTGCCATTCTTCAACGCGAGCGTGCCCTCGAGGTGGCCGTCCGGCTCCGGCGTGCTGTCAACCGCGTACGCGGTGCCGTCGATGGCGGTCCAGCTGAAGTCGAGCTGGTCCGGGCTGTCTTCCGCGTCGGACACATCGGCCTCGAAGGTGATGACTTCGTCCACGTCGAACGAAGTGCCCCTCGGCTCAAGGAACTTCACGACCGGCGCGGTGTTCTCGGCAGGAGCCTTTCCAGAGTCGCCCGTGTCGGTGGCGGAGCAGGCGGCTAGGGCGAGGAGGACAACGCGCATCGGAGTTCCAGCGAGCGCGGAGCCTATCCGGGTGCGAGCGGCTCGCGCTCCCCCGACCTTTCTCACCCCTGATCCGCGATCATCATCCGGTATGGCACCGCGCGTTGCAGCTCGGCGAGCGAGGTGAGGCCGGCCCGCGCCTTCTCCAGGCCATCCTGCAGAAGGGTCCGCATTCCCTTTGCGATGGCGCGCCGCCGAAGCTCGTGCACGGGTCGATCCTCCGCCACCCAATCGGCCAGCTCATCGTCCAACACAAAGAGCTCGTAGACGCCCACGCGCCCCCGATACCCATCGCCCCCGCAGGACGCGCAGCCTCGGCCGGCGAAGTATGCCGTGTCTCCCGGGGCGAGTCCAAGGCGTACGATCTCGTCTGGAGAAGGTGCCCTTTCCTCCCGGCAGTCGGCGCACAACCGTCGTAGCAGTCGCTGCGACACCGCGCCGAGCAGCACGCCGGCCAACGTGCTCGGGTTCACCCCCAGCGTTCCCAGTCTGCTCACGGCCCGCACCGCGTCGTTGGCGTGGACCGTGGCCAAAACGAGGTGGCCTGTCTGTGCCGCGCGCATCGTGACATCTGCGGTTTCCTCGTCGCGAATCTCACCGATCAGGATGATATCGGGGTTCTGGCGCATGAACGACCGTGCGTAGGCGGCGAAGCCCATCTTGGGCGTGACTTGCTTCTGGTTGCATTTGGCGAAGTAGTACTCGACCGGGTCTTCCACCGTGAGGATCTTGTTGCGAGCGTGGTTCAGCCTGTCGATGGCCGCATAAAGCGTGGTCGTCTTGCCGCTTCCCGTGGGTCCGGTCACGAGAACGAGCCCCTCCGGATTGCTGATCAGCTGAGAAAACCGGGTGAGGTCCGCCTGGTCGAGACCCAGTTTCTCAAGTCCGATCAGCGGAGCCGAGCTGTCGAGGATGCGCAGCACGGCATCTTCGCCAAACGGCGAAGGCACGACGGAAACCCGGAAATCGATCGCCCGCGTTTCGGTCCCGATCTCCAAGGTCGCGCTGATACGGCCATCCTGGGCGATCTGGCGCTCGGCAATATCCAGCCCCGCGATCACCTTGATCCGCGAAATAACGGCCGCGATGTTGTCTTTCGAAAGGGGGGTGGCGACCTGAAGCAGAATGCCATCCACCCTGAAGCGCACGTCCACATCGGATTCGTAGGTCTCGATATGAACGTCGCTGGCGCCGGCCTTCACCGCGGAAGCAAGGATCTCCGCCAGGTACAGTGCAACGCCCGCGTTTGGGTCGAAGGTGAGGCGTGCGGGTGGCCTCAGCACGATGCGCCCTGGGTCGGCGACCTCCCCGTTCCCCTCGCCAAGCGCCTGGCGAATCTCCCAGTCATTAAGGCGCACCGGGCTCACCCGGCGCTGTAGGCGCTGGCTCGCTTCCTTGATCATCCGCTCGTCGCTGGGATCCAGCACGCCGAGCGTGACCGGCACGACAGACCGAGGATCGACCACACCCAGCACAACGACGTGATTCAGCAGGCACCACGCCTGTTGCAGCAACTGCACGGATGGCGGGTGGATGGTGAAGTTCGAAAGCTCGGCGAACGCTGTGGGTGAATCTGGCACTTTAGCTCTTGAATCTGCGATGGTAACGCGAGCCGTGCGAGGGTGGGCACTGCGGATCAGTTCGGACATGCGAGGTGGTGGTACACGAGCTTTTGGTGCGGTAGGCGGAGAGGGCTGCGGTCGGCCCTGGTCGACGCAAGGTGACCGTCGCCAAAGCCGCCAGGCCGTCAAGGCCCGGCGGGAGACGCTCCCGGAGTTCGGCCGCAAGTGTGGGACGTGTGTGGTCCCTTTCCCCCATTTCTGGTTAGGTTCGAGGCCATGAACCTGTTGTTCACCACGGAACAGACACGACGATGAATAGAGTGAAAAACGAAGGTACCCAGCCGTTTATCACTCAACCGGTGTTCAATAACTGGGAGGCCGTGCCGCTTGGCTGGTACCTCCTGGGGCCCGCGGCGGCGGTCCGGCCCCGGATGGTGCAGCCCTACGAGCTGTGCGGACAGCGCGTCGTCGTTTTTCGTGGGGAGGACTGTCGACTTCGCGCGCTCGACGCGTTCTGCCCGCACATGGGCACGGACCTGGCCATCGGGCGGGTCGAATCCAACCAGCTTCGGTGCTTCTTCCATCACTGGCGCTTCGATGGCGATGGCGCGTGCACGGACGTACCGTGCGGAGAACCGATCCCCACGCGCGCCCGCACCCAGTCCTATGATGTGCGCGAAAAATATGGATTCATTTGGATCTGGCCGGATTCCCACGCGGCTTCCGACGTGCCTGGGTTCCCGGAGCTGGAGGGCGCCGAGGTGTACGCAATGGCCGGGCGCACGATGACCCGGCCCTGCCATCCGACCGTGAACATGATCAACGGACTCGACGCGCAACACCTCCGCACGGTTCATCGCATCCCGTTGGAGATGACGCTCAAGACCGAGGAGGAAAGTGACGGTCGTACCATTGAGTTCCGCATGGAGGCCGTCCTGCCCTCCGCCACCTGGCTGCAGCGCTTGGTGCGTACCGTGCTTGGGGAGCGCTACGCCTACAGCATGCGCTATGTGGATGCGACCGTAGGCTTGCTCCGCACGCTGGAGGACGTCCGCTGGTTCGGGCGCTGGCGTGCCGAGCCGACGCGGATGATTTTTGCGTACACCCCGCTGGCCACCGGGAAGGGGCAGGTGCAGCCGATCTACATCGCGCAACGGCCCGCAGGTGTAGTGGGCAGGCTGGCATCCTGGTCAAGGTTGGCGCTGACTGTCGCAGGCTTCGTGTGGCTGCGGGATGAAGACGGGAAGATCTACGAGAATATCAGGTTTCAACCCAACGCATTGCTGAAGATCGATGCCGGCGTGGCCCGGTTCATCCAGTACGTCAACCGGCTGTCTCTCTCCCGGTGGTCGAGCCGCGTCGGTCCCGCCGATCCCGCGGCGTAGCCGCCACGGTTGTGGGTTGGGTGTTTGCGCGGCGTGGACCAACGTGGAATACTGGGCACTGGAGTACACCTATGCTGCTGTTTACCGTTCTGACTGCCGCCCTGACCGCGTGCACGGGCACCGAAACTGAGACCGCTGAGTCTGAGTGCGACGTGACCTACTCCATCTCGATAAACGACGGGGCCACGGGCGTGCCTGGCAATCAGCCGGTCGCCGTGACTTTGTCCGAGCCCGACGATTCCGCCACGATCACCGCCTCGTTCTCGGGGGCCTCCGCGCTGTCAGCGGATGGCTTGACGCTCACCTGGACGCCCGACTCCCCGATCGATCCGCTCACTCCGGTGACCGTGACCGTGGACACCTGCGGCGGCCGGGCCGAAGTAAACTACACCACCGCCAGTTTTGGCGGCGCGGTGAACGCCGAAGTGGACCTGACCCAAACCGGCTTCCTCGTGGACCTGGCTGCGGGCAAGGTCGTCCAGCCTCCCAGCGGGGAAGCCCTGATCGCGATGCTGGCCTCAACGGGGTCGGACCTGCTGCTTGGGGTCACGGCCGCGTCGGCAGGAGCCCTCGATTTCCGGCTCGCCATGGCCGCAGACGGTGCCCAGGACCTGTGTTCCCGCTCGCTGGATGTGCCGGGTGGAACCCTGGACCGGGGCTGGTTTGGGTTTGGGCCGGGTCCGGCCACATTCCATCTCTATGAGAACGAGGTCGTGCTTGAAGACCTCGCCTTTGGCGGCGCGATCCTGGCAGACGGGAGTGGCGTCGAAGCCGCTTGGGTTCGCACTTGGGTTGGCGTTGAGCCTCTGGCCGTGACCTACGCCGAAGGCAACATCACCGATGCGTGTGCGTTCTTCGGCGATCTGGGTGCTCCTTGCGTACCTTGCCCCCAGAGCGACGGTCAGTGCCTGGCGATCGAGGTGACTGGCATGGCCGGACCGGCCACGGGTGTGCCGGTCGAGACCGTCGCCGAGACCTGCGTCGAGTGATGCGGTCTGCGGAGGTGACTTTGGTCACCTTCGCAGGACCGAGCCTTTGTCGGCACCCCACACGGGCGCTGCGTCTAGGACCTCCCGCGTTCGGCCCGCGCGGGGCACCGCCTCTACCGGCCCCAACTGGCCAAGCTGCCGCGCAAGCCGGTAGTGGTACGCGCCGCAAAGCGCTGCATCGACCCGTGCCGCGAGCCCCTCGGGCACCCGCTCGGCATCGACCTCCAGGCGGTAGTGAGCCCCAGCGGGAACGAGCGCACTGCCCGCTGGCGCACCCGCGGCGTGGAGTGCCGCGATCACCTCGGCCTCGCTGAGCTTCTCGCCTACCAAGTCGGATGTTCGGCTCCGCCCCAGGAAGCGCAGTGCGGGTGCGTTTCCCACCCGACCCCGCAGCTCCACCCGGTCTCCGATGCGATAGCGGGCGAGCCCGGCCGGCTGGGACACGATGAGGTCGTAGGCCTCTCCATCACGCCCCTCCGCGAGGGGCAGCAGGTCCCCGCGGTCGTCGAGCAGCTCGATCAGCACATCGGCGACCAGCGGGGCACCTGCGTTTGGCTCGCCGATCAGCGGAATGGTGACCGGGCATTCAGTGGCGAGCAGGCCCTTGCCCTGCACCAGCACACCAGGAAGCCGCAACCGGAGCGCAGCCGCCGGGAGTGCCGCGCTGCCGGCATCCCAGCACGAGACTATACGGAGGGCGGGCCAGAGCACCTGCCAGTCGCCGATGAGGCTGCTGTTCGGCAGCTCGTCGCGGTGTTCCTCCATCCAATCGAGCAGCACCGTGAGCAAGGTTGGGCTCCAGACGCTCATGATCTCGAGATCCCTGCGGGCGCACAGGAACTGGGCAACGCACCTGCGCCAGGACTCGGGATCGCGCGCGGTGGCCAGTTCGGGCGGTGACAGCCAGAACGGCGAAAGCAGGGCCCGCAGCGGCCCGTCCAGATAGTCACGGTCATCGAGGGTGCCGACGGGCGCGCCGTCTCCGGCGGTGGCCGGCCCGTCGAAGCGTGGGGTCACGCTGAACCACACGCGTCCGTTCGACAGCGGCGGCCCGTGCGTCAGCACGTCGTGCGCCCACGCCGCGAACATCGACGAGAAGGCGCTTCGCAATAGGGCTGTGTACGGGATGCGCTTGGGCGCTCCACCGCTTCCGGAAGTGGGCTCCCAGACCAGCACGCGGTCGCGGGTAACGACGTTCGCTTCGCCGGCCTCCTGGCGCGCCATCCACGGCGCCATGTCCTCCCAAGTCACGATCGGTAGGGCCTCAAAGGCCCCGAACTGCGAACCGTACGCGGTCTGCCGCAGGCCGCTCCAGATGCGCTCCTGTGCCGCAGCCTGCGCCGCAGTCGGGTCCGCCCAGGCGTGCCGATGCCGCCGCGCGGATGGAGCCAACGCGGCCTGCACCAACGGCCGGAGCCAACCGAGCGCGCTCACTCCTCCGGCTCTTTGCGCCCTTCCCGTCCGGCCACCCGGCCGGGAAACACCTCGGTGCGTAAGGGCAGGTATGCGCCCTCCGCGACGGTTGCTCCAGGCCCAAAGCCGCTGCCTGCGCCGAGAAAAGCGTCTTTCCCGATGCGGATCCGCTTGCAATACAGGTACAGCGTGCCGCGGGCCGGCTTGATCGCGTGGGCATAGAAGCCGCACTTGTGGCCGACGAGCACGCCGTCGCCGATCTCCAGCAGGCTGCGATCGGTGATCTCGACGAGGGGGGTCCAGTACACGCCGCGACCGACGCGGGCCCCCCACAGCCGTAGCCATGGACTGTAGATGCCCAGTACCCGTAGCACGGCCTCGAGCGCCGGAAACGCGATGAACGGCAGCTGGATCTGGTGTCCGCCCCACCACGGAACGTACACGGGACCGACCAGCTTGTGGGCACCCTCCTTCAACGGGAAAATCCACTGGTGCAGCCGAAACAGCAGCGGCGGCAGGCCGTAGACCGTGAGCGGCAGCGCCCACCACGCGGCCCACGCGGTGCCGATCACCAGCGCTGCGTACACCCAGGGCCACAACAGCATGACCCTCCCCATGCCGCTCATCCCTTGGCTCCGAACGGCCACAGCAGCTGCCGCAGTGGGGAGAGCCCGGTGGGCAGCCCCACGGCTGCTGGCATGTGTCCGGGGTCGTAGGCGGTGCCGCACAAGCGGTCCCAGATCATCCAGTTGGCACCAAAGTTTATGTTTGGGTGGCTGGGGCTATGGTGCCACGCGTGGTGGCGCGGGGTGACCAGGGCCGGCACGCGCATGTCCAGACCACTGTGGCGCCAAAGGTCCAGGGCCGCGGTGGCCGATGCGCCCAGCAGGTAGCCCTCAGGCGCATCCAAGAGGTGCAAGAAACAGGCATGCGCCCATGGATACACCACGAACGCGGTGGCCCAAACCGTATTCCGCGAGGTGACCCAGACATCCATTGCCGGCGCGCCATGGTGAACGCGGTGCACGGGCCAGAGCCGATGGAGGAGCCGGTGGTTGGCGTAGTACAGCGCGTCCACTCCCACAAAGGCCAGCACGAACCCGCCGAAAAACCCAAGATGCAGCCCGCCGGCAGGCAAGATCGGGGCCAACAGCTTGCTGCCGAGCCAACCCGCGCCGAGCGGCACGGCCCATCCCTGGATCCCGAGGTTCACGAGGTCGATCCACCAGTCATCCTGGGTCCGGTCCCGCAGGGCTGCTCGTCCCGCCTTTTTCGAGGCCACCGCCGCCAGGCAGGCCCAGAACACGACGAGAGGGAGAAGCAGGGTGAACATCACGCGTAGAACTTCACGCTGTGAGAACGTGCGGGCAGTTGGCGGGGGTCTTCGCCGGCCGCGAGCGCGTCGCGGATCGATTCCACCAGGACGTGTACGATGTCTGCCGGGGTGTTGGCGAAGCCGCCTCCGTAGTGGGCAAGGTTGTCACCTTGTTGGCGCAGGATCACCAGATCCTGGTCGATCACGGCCTGGGACTGGTAGCGGATGATCGGCGCCACAAACGGCGTGACCCAGCCGTAGTCGTAGGCCAGGTCGGTGTACACGAGCGTCTCAGTGTCGGTCACCGGCACGGACTGCGATGTGATGAGGAAGGTGCGGTGCGGCCCCATCGCGTAGCGCACATGCGTCACGTTCGGCATGAAGAACTGGTCGGAGTGCTCGATCGGCTGCTTGCCGGGGTTCAGGAACCACGCGAACCAGCCCAGGTTGTCGGTCTCACCTGCGTAGTTGACCGTGACCACGCCATGCTCGCGGGTGATCGTCGCTTCGATGGACTGGCCCCGCGTGCTGCGGAAGATGCCGGGGTGCACGAAGACCGTGTGGGGCACGTCGATGAAGTTCTCGACGCAGTTCGTGACGTTGTTGGCGAAGCGATTCTGCAGGCGTACCCGACCCCAACCCGGCTCGCCCCAAGAGGGCAGCGCGTGCGGCGGGTGATCGACCTCGGGCGCCTCGGCCAGCCGCACATAGACATAGCCGTGCTGCTCGAGGGTCGCGTACCGACGGGTGCACCGCCCCGCGACCTCGCGCTGTTCAGGACCTTCGGCCGGCACCTGCGCAACGGTGCCATCGCCCCGGTACAGCCACCCGTGGTACGAGCATCGTAGCTGCCCCGCCTCGACCCTTCCAGCGGATAGCGGTGCGGCGCGATGCATGCAGCGATCCCGCAGCGCGGTAGGCTGTCCTGCTGCATCCCGGAAGATCGCGAGGCGCTCGCCCAGCACGGTGCGCGCCAGCACGGTCCCGACCGGCAGCTCCCGAGCCTCCGCGACGACGTACCAGAAGTCCTCGAGCTTCATGCCTTCTTGCCCAAAACGCGGACCACGGTCAGGTCGGCCTGTGGCCGCAATCGGCACAGCAGGCGCGAATTGGGGATGCCCTCCCACTCGATGTCGAGCACTTCGGCCTCCTCGGCGGGGGCTGGCTTGAGATCGCCCTCGACCACCGCGGCGCATGTGCCACAGATGCCGGTGCGGCAGCCAAAGAGCACGGGCGCGTTGTGGATGTCGAGGTGTTGGGCAAGCTCGGCCCCTTTGGGCACGCACACGGGAGCGAACCGGCTCCCCGGAAACCGCACCAGGATGCTCACTGTCGAGCCTCCCACTTGGCAAAGCCCCGCCGGTTGGTGGCGAGCCATTGCGCGACCGACGCCTCGCTGATGATGCGCTGCTCGGCGTTCGCGGCATCGATGAACGGCAGCCCGTCGAGGTAGCTGCGGTAGGAATCCCGCGCTTTGGCGTGAGTGGCCGAGCTGGCGTGCAGGCCTTCGCTCTCCTCGGAAAACGTGCGTCGCAACAGGTGGGTTGCGTCGGCGGCTGCAAGTCCGTACCCGGGGGAGGTCAGCACCGCGAACAGCGCGTCGTAAAGCGCCGGATCGTGCCAGAAGATGCCGTTTATCGCCACCGAGAACTGGCGGTGGTCCCGTTGGCAGCCCAGCAGGCCTTGATTGACGACCCATCGCTCAAACGCCGTGGGCGGCTTCAGGCAGCGCACGACATCGTGGGAGATGATCGTTGAACTGTTGAAGTGGAACGACTCGTCGAGGAAATGGGCGTACGAGACGAGGGACGGGATGGGCGACAGATCTGGATCGGGCGCCTGCGTGTGGTGCTGGCTAAGCTGGTGTTGAACCTGCTTTCCATTCAAGGTACGCAGCCCACGGATCAGGAAGTACTGGCAGGCGATAAACGCGTTTTCAGACGAGAGCAGCCCGAAGGTGCGGAGCTGCAACCGCTTCCACCAACCCCGAAACGGCCCGGTGTCGGCGAAGATCATCGTCTCGGCGTAGGGACCGCGCATCGGCCATGTAAACACCCGGCGCCCCAGGAGAGCATCTTCTGTTTGGCCGGCGATGCTGCGAAAAGCGGCGATGTGGGCTCGCTCCTGCGCGCTCTCCAGGTCGAGGGTATCGCAGACCGGGCGGAAATCTTCCAAGGCGTACAGGCCGGCAGCGCTGGTCTGGTTGAAGAAGATAGTGGCCACCTCGGCCGACACGATCTGGCTGTAGTAGGCCACCCAATAGAGCTGATTCAGGAGCACCCGCTGGCGTTGGCTGGCGGCTTCCCAGACGGGCGTTCCCCACAGCAGCGAGAAACGCTCGGGGTTCCAGGGCAGCTGCGCACAGTTAGCGTACCGAAAGTCGGCGCCAGCTGCGTCGATCACCGCGGTCTGGTCCTGCACCTTGTTCCGCTGGTGATTGAGGCCCAACTTCTTCAGGGTGCGCACATCGTCGGCGAGCCGCATCGGGTCCGGTTCGGTGGTCATGCGGCTTCCTCGGCGGTCAAGGGGCGGAAGCGCCCACGTGAGTGCAGCGCAGCAACGATGGCTGTCGCGCCGGCCTTCTCCAACAAGCGCCTGATCAGCAAAAGCTGGGCACCGGCATGATCTTCGGTTCGCAGTTGGCTGAGGGCGGTGATGCGCTCGGGGCGTGACATCGGTCCCACGCACCCTATCAGAGCCGCCAGCACGGCCTGGGGACCAACGCGCACCATGTCGAGGAACGAAGTCAGCACATCGACGGCGGCGTCTCCTGCGGGGAGGCGGGTCGCGAGGATCACGCCGCTGCCGTGGTGACGCGCCTCATCGTCGACAATTCGGGTGAGTACTGCCGCCAGCGTGGGGTCGGCGCAGCTCCGGGCAAGCCCGCGGTAGTGGTCCATGCCCCAACCTTCCAGCACGACCTGTACCACGAGGAGCCGTGTGGCACGGTCCCCCTCCACGACCAGCCGTTCCAGCAAGGACAGGAACGGGGCCGGTGCCCGTGTGCCCGCCGCTTCCAGCCGTGGCACAAACGGCGTGAGGGCGGCGTGGTGCAGCGCTTCATCCGCCGCGATCGTGGCGTACAGCTGGCGTTCCTCGATGGTGTCTGACCCAA
>CAMBIK010000027.1 GCA_945867435.1 Klebsiella pneumoniae | reverse complement strand
GACAGGGGACACCGCTGCCAGCGAGGACGCCACGGACTGGTCGACCTACGTTGGCGAGCGTACCTTCAGCGCGTCGGTGTGGGGTTGGAGCTGCGAGGAGAGCGTGGAGGACGCGGGCGTGGAGATCACCGAGGGCGAGTCGTACGATGCCGTGATTGCCCTTTGCCCGGTCTGCACCCATGTTTTTGAGAACACGCCCAACGCCGAATCGATCTGCGATGGCGCGATCGGTCTGGGCGCGACCTGGCGCGGCCTGCTGGTCACCGACCAGGGGTTGATCGCCTACTTCTTCGGTGAGGGCGACGGCGAATTCTACGAATCCGCCAGCGACGCCAGCGTGGCCTGGGACAACGAATTGGCCGCCTTCGACTACGAGGGCAGCGTGTGGGGCGTTCCGGTCGCCGTCGCCGGATTCATGACCTTCGAGCTCTCCGAGTGAGGATCGCTCGGCGCGTGATCCACGACGGTCGGGTCGGCGAGTTTGGGGTGGATACCGTTGTGCTCCCTAACGGGCTGACTGTGGACTTGGAAGTGCTGCACCACCCTGGCGCGGCCGCGGTTGTGCCGCTCCATGCGGATGGCTCCGTCACGCTTATCCGGCAGCACCGGCATGCTGCGGGCGGCATGATCTGGGAGATTCCGGCTGGGAAGTTGGAGCCCGGGGAAGACCCCATGGAATGCGCTCGGCGTGAACTGGAGGAGGAAGCCGGCGTCTCCAGCGGCTCGCTGCGCCACCTCAGCAGCATCCTCACCACGCCGGGCTTCACCGACGAGGTGATCCATCTGTATGTGGCTACCGAGCTTGGGGAGGTTCCTACTCGCCTCGAAGCTGATGAAGTGATCGAACGCCACCGGATCGCCGGCGATGAGGTGCTTGCGATGATCCGCCGCGGCGACATCCGAGATGCGAAGTCGATCGTCGCGTGTTTGCTGGCGCTGGGGTAGCCGCTCGTTGTCGAGGGTTGGCCTAGTTGGCCTCGCTGGCTTGCCGGCTCCCTGCCATTCGCATAGCTCCGCCCCCCCATGAACTCGGCTCGGCTTGTTCGTACCCTCTTCGTCGGCGTGTGGCTCTCCGCCTGCGCGACCGAGGCGTCTGGCCCCCCTGCCGTTGCGGCGTCGGCGGCCGTGTTGAAGACGGTCCTGGTCGCCACGGAACCGTGGACGCCGGAGCTGGCCCTCGATGGCACGCTGGAACCCGTGGCCAGCGTGCAGCTTGGCTTCGATGTGCCCGGTCGGATCGAGGTTCTTCATGTGCGTCGCGGTGCGGTGGTGGCGCGCGGCGAGGTTCTGGCCAAGCTGGATGACGCCAAGGCGCGGGCTCAGTTGGCGCAGGCAGAGGCCGCCACGAGTGGGGCGGAAGCCCAGCTTGCGGCGGGTGAGGCGGCGTGGTCGCGCGCCCAGCAGCTCAAGGCGGCCGGCGGCCTTTCTGACCAACAATCCCAGGATGCGGAGGCGGCGGTGCTCGCCGGCCGCGCCGGTGTTGCTCAGGCGCGCGCAGCGGTTCAACTCGCCCGCGCCTATGTGGCCAACCACACGCTGGTCGCCCCGATCGCCGGCACCATCACCAACGGTCCCGACAATATCGGCGCGATGGTCGGTGGGGGAACTCCGCTGTTCTTTCTTGAAGATCTCTCGGCCCTGCAGCTGCGCGGCAGCGTGAGTGAAGGCGATACCTGGGTGGCAGCGGGGATGCCTGTGTCCGTCTCTCCGGGTACGCCGGGCAGCACGCTGTCGGTGCAAGCCTCGGTGCTCCGGGTGATCCCGGCCCTCGACCCGGTGACCCGGCGACTTCCCGTGGAAGTGAGCATCGACCCCGTTCCCGCAGGCTTTTTGGCGCATGGGTACGCTCGGGCCACGATCCGGGCGTCGGAGCCCGTCCCGGTCTTGTCGGTTCCGCGCGCCGCGCTGGTGGCCCGGCCGGACTTCTCGGTGGTGGTGGACCGCGGCGCGGGCACCTACGAGCGCGTCTCGGTCGAAGTGCTGGGCGAACATGAGGAAACCGCTCTCGTGCGCGGCAAACTCGCGGGCGGCAAACTCGCGGAGGGGGACCGCGTGGTGCTCTATCCGCCGGGCGGGCTGGGCGGCGAGGGATGAGCGCGGAAACCCCGGGGGGACTCGGGCTCTCCGATGTAGCGATCTCGCGGCCTGTGTTCACCGCGATGATGTCTCTGGCCATCGTGGTGCTTGGCCTTCTGGGCTACTCTCGCCTTGCGGTGGACCTGTATCCGGCGGTGAACTTTCCTTTTCTCTTGGTGCAGACCGTTTATCCGGGTGCTGCCCCGGCGGACATCGAACGCGATGTGACCGACCCTCTTGAAGATGCCGTGGGGGGCATCTCGGGCATCAACAAGCTCCAGAGCTTCTCGCGCGACTCGGTTTCCCTGCTGATGATCCAGTTCAGCCTGGATACCGACATCGACGAGGCCACGAACACCGTTCGCGACCGTATCGGCGCGGTGGCGAATAAACTTCCTTCAGCGGCGGACCCTCCGCTGATCCGTCAGATCGATATCGGCGCGCTCCCCGTCCTCATCGTGGCGCTTTCCACGGATGGCGGGGTCAACGGCACGCGGCAGCTTGCGGAGGACCGCCTCGCGCCGCTCCTGGAACAGGTCGATGGCGTGGGCGTGGTGAACATCGTCGGCGGCCAGAAGCGAGAGATCCAGGTCGATTTGGACCTCGGCAAGCTCGCCGCGCTGGGCATCGGCAGCCGCGAAGTGGCCGAGCGCATCGGCTACGAGAACATCTCGGTGCCGGTCGGGCAATTCAAGAGCTCCGACTACACGATCGCGGTGCGGGCGACCGGCCAGTTCACCTCCGTGGCGGACCTCGGAAACGCCGTCATCCACAACACTTCCGATGGTCGGCTCGTGCGTCTTGCCGAGGTCGCGACCCTCACAGACGGATTCGTGCGCCCGGAGCGGTACGTCCGCAACAACGGTACGGATGCCGTTACGCTGGAGATCGTCAAGAAGTCTGGGGCGAACACGGTCGAAGTGTCGCAGAAGGTGCTCGCACGGCTGAGCGAGGCCGTCCCCAAGCTCGGCCACCAGGCCGCGTTCGAGGTGATCGCGGATCAAAGCCTGGAAGTGAAGGCCAACGCCGAGGAAGTCTGGGTCGCGATCTTCTACGGCGGCGCCATCGCCATCCTCGTCATCCTCTTCTTTCTCCTCGATTGGCGAGGCACGGCGATCAGCGCCCTCGCGCTCCCCACCTCCATCACCGGTACGTTTGCGATGATGTGGATGTTGGGCTTCTCGCTCAACATGATGACGCTCATGGGCATGAGCCTCGCCATCGGCCTGCTGATCGACGATGCCGTGGTGGTGCGCGAGGCGATCACGCGCCGGCTGGAGATGGGCGAGGACCCTAAGACGGCGTCGTCCAGGGGCACGGCCGAGATTTCGCTGGCTGTGCTGGCCACGACGCTTTCGCTGGTGGCCGTGTTCGTGCCCGTGGCGTTCATGAGCGGCATGGTCGGCCAGTTCTTCAAGCAGTTTGGCCTCACCATCGCGGTGGCCGTGCTGATCTCGTTGTTCGTGGCTTTTACGCTCGACCCCATGCTCAGCTCCCGCTTCTCCGTGGCTCACCACGGCAAGCACGGGGGGGCCGCAGGGTGGATCGAGAAGATCCTGGACGGGATCGATCGCTTGTATCAGCGCGTTCTCGACTGGGTGCTCGGGCATCGTTGGATGGTCGCCATCGCGACCGTACTGGTGCTTGTGCTCACCGCTGTCCTCGCCGTCACGCTGCCGGCGGAGTTCGTGCCCAAACAGGACCGTGGCGAGGTCCTGGCGGATGTGCGACTTCCCGTGGGCACAAGTTTGGCTGTGACCAACGAGATGGCCCGGGACCGTGAACGGGAGCTGATGGCCATCCCCGGCGTGCTCCGCGTGTACACGATTGTGGGCCACGAAGACCAGCCGCATCGGGCCCGCTTTCGCGTGTCGGTGGGCGACAAGGAGGCCTCTACCCGCACCCGGTCCTTCGAGGCCTACGGCGATTCCGTTCGCGAGGTGCTGGACCAAGTCCCGAACGGGCTGGCTAACCTTACCGAGCCCAGCATCATCGAGGGTTTGGGGGATTGGCCACCTTTCATGGTGATCATCCAGGGGCCCGAGCTTGAAGGCGTGCAGGCAGCGGGCAAGCAGGTGGAAGCGCTTTTGCGAGGCATTCCGGGCACCTCCGATGTGCGCATCACGCAAGAGCCGGGCCGCCCCGAGCTGGTCGTGGCCATCGACCGCGCCATCGCCGCCGACCGCGGGGTTCCCACCGGGGTGGTCGGGCTCACGGCCCGGTCGCTGGTGGAAGGGAGCCTGGTCGGCTCCCTGCGCGATGGTGGACCGGAAGCCCAGATCCGGGTGCGTGCTGCCGGTCGATACACGGATTCGGCGGAAGCCATCGCCAACCTCCCCCTGCCTTCTCCTCGTGGAAAGGTGGTCTTGGGGGATGTGGCCTCGGTCTCGATGGGCGCGGGGGCCAGCGCGATCATGCACCACGAGCGCATGCGGGCCGTCACGGTTTGGTCCCAGATCGGTCCTGGCGGTGCGCTCGGCGCCGTGCTCGAACAGGTGAAGGCGGAACTGGCGGCCCACCCGCTTCCCGAAGGCTACACCTGGGCAATCGATGGGCAGGCGCGCGACATGGCCGAGACCGCCGCCGCGATGGGCCTCGCCATCGGTGTGGCGTTCATCTTCATCTTCATGGTGCTCGCCTCCCAGTTTGAGAGTCTCATTCACCCGTTTACGCTGATGCTCTCGGTGCCGCTGGCGATGGTGGGCGCGATCCTCGGCCTGGCCGTGGGCGGCTTCTCGATCTCGATGGGCAGCCAGATCGGCATCATCCTGCTCATGGGACTGGTGACGAAGAACGCCATCCTGCTGGTGGATGGTGCTCTGGTCCACCTGCGGGAAGGCATGTCGCCCATCGATGCGATGCGCGCCGCTGGTCCTCGGCGTTTACGGCCGATCCTGATGACATCGGCTGCGATGGCCCTCGGCATGCTGCCCACCGCCATCGGGACCGGCGTGGGGAGCGAGTTCCGCGCGCCGATGGCGGTCGCGGTCATCGGCGGCGTCATCTCCTCCACACTGCTCACGCTGCTCGTGGTGCCCGTGGGCTTTGTGTGGATGGAGCAGCTTCGGGGGGCGGTTTTGCGGCGGTTTAGGGGGAAGTAGGGGGGGGCACCCCTCACCGCAACCCCCCCTAAAAGATCAACGCCGCCTCGGAGGCAGGCGCGGTTATTGGGACGCGTGCCCGTGGATTCACCGCCCGACATCGCTCCGTTACGGCCGACAAGGCGCCGCGTAGGCTTCGCCTTTACAGCCTTGATGCTGGTGTTGGTGCTGGTGAACCTTGCTGCGCTTGTCGGGCAGTACGTTGTGTACGGCACGGTGTACATCGATGGTCGGCCGGTGGGGTTGTACCAGCGTGTGCCCGGTCGTACTCGCCTGCAGCCCGACGCGTCCATGGAAGGAACCCGCTACGCCGTTCACATCGGCCCCATGGGCTTTCGTGCCCCCAACCCGGATCTTTCGTCCCCCAACCCCGTCACGCGCGTTTGGTGCATGGGGGGCTCGACCACCTTCGACATCTACGCGCCGAACGACGCCCAGGCCTGGCCGTCGCGGCTCCCGCTCTTGCTTGAAGCCGCCCTTGGTCCTACCGAAGTCGTGAACGCGGGCGTCCCGGGTCATGTTCTCGCGGCCAACATGGAGGATTTCAGCCACTGGGCTCCGCGGGTTCGCCCTCGGTACGTCGTGATCCATCAGGGGCCGAACGAGCTTCGTCGCGTCACGGTGCAGCCCCGCCCCCCCTCGATATTCGCCCGTTTTATGTCCATTTTGCCTGTCGTCTCGGTGCTGGAACGATCGCGTCCGAGCCTCGCCCCGGCCCGGCTGGTGGTCTCCCCGCGACAGCTCACCGAGGAGCAGCTTCGTGGGCTGCGCGAGAGCCTCGTGGGCGCAGTGACCGCGGTGGAACGTGCGGGTGCCCGGCCTGTGCTCGCGACGCATGCGTTGCGAGCGGCCCCCGGAGATGTGGGCGAGGTAGCCCGAGCGCGCGTCGCGGAGGCCGCGGGTCTTCTTGACCTTTCTCCCGTGGCCAGCATTCTCGCCTTCGAGAAGTACAACGCCATGGTCGCGGCGTTGGCCGCGGAGCGGCACCTCCCCCTCGCCGATGTGCGGGCCGCCGTCGGTCCCGACCCGGCCAACTGGGGGGATGCCACCCACTTCCGGGCGCCGGGGTCGGCGCTTGCCGCGCAGGCCATCGCGGCGGCGATTTTGGGGGATGCGCGGCGGTGAGGGGGGCCGGCACTTTCCAACCGAAGTCGCCGCTCACGTCCGTGAACCGTGACTTCGGTTGCGCCCCGCCTCACCCGCCCCACTCTTCGTCGTGGTAGCGGTTCATCGCGGGGTCCGAGCCCGGCCATGTGCAGCCTGGGGGGAAACGTCGGGCACGCCGGTCCGTAGCGGGGCGGCTATGGTGCGGCCATGCTGTTGGGGTTGATGCTGCTGGCCTGCTCGGGGTCGTTGACGGAGGTGCCGGCGGAGGCCGCATCCTCGCCGCGCGCCGACACCGCCGAGCCGGGGGACACCGGTGGGGACGATACGGGCGAGCCGAGCGCGCTTCCCGAGTGGACGTTGTTGATCTTCGTGAACGGCGACAACGACCTGGAGGCACCCGCCCTCGCGGACTTCAACGAGATGGAAAGGGTCGGTTCGACTCCAGAGATCAACGTGCTGGTCCAGCTTGACCGGAGCGAGCGATACGCGCGAGCCGATGGCGACTGGTCGGGTGCGCGGCGCTATCTGGTGGAGGCCGATTCCGACTCGGAGTCCATCACCTCTCCCGTGCTTGAGGATTTGGGCGCGACCGACTCCGGCAGCGTCCAGACGGTGCTCGACTTCGTGGCCTGGGGGGCGTCCCGTTGGCCAGCGCAGCGCTACGCCCTGATCCTCTGGGACCACGGCGATGGCTGGTCGCTGGACGACAACGGAGACGTGGCTTCCACCAAGGGCATCTCGTACGACGACGGCGCGGGGACCGGGATCTCGGTGGCCGCGGGGGATCTGACGGAGCTCGTCGAGGGAGCGGCGGCCGTGTTCGGGCAGCCCATCGACCTCCTTGGCCTCGACGCCTGCAACATGTCTCAGTGGGAGGTGGCGTGGTCTGTCGGCACCGCTGCCAACACCATGGTGGCGAGTGAAGACTACGAAGCCCTGACAGGGTGGCCGTACGATGACATCTTCGTGGACTTGATGGCGGCACCTTCGATGGATGCCCCCGCGCTCGGGGCCCAGATCGCGCTGCGCTTCCACGAGGTGCCGGACAGCACGCTCTCCGTGCTCGACCTCGCGGCGATTCCCTCTTTGTCCACCCACCTCGACGCGGTCGCCGACGCCATGATCGCCGGCGGACTCGCTGCTGAAACGCTGCGCGCTGCTGCAGACGGTGCCCAAGGCTACGACGGCGAGTTCAGCCGGGAGCACGACCTCATCGACCTTCTGGAGCGGATCGAAGCGGTCAGCGTGGACCCGGCGGTCGACGCGGCTGCTGTAGCGGCCACGGAGGCAGCACAGTCAGCCGTTCTCACCAACTACAACCGCGGCGGAGCCGTGAAGAAGAGCCAAGGGATCTCAATCTTTTCGCCGAGTGCTCCGGCGATGCCACCGCTGTATGCCCGCGCCGCATGGTCGGCCGAATCGAGGTGGGACGACCTCATCCGGGCAGCGGTGGAAGGCGGGAAGCAATAAGGGGCCGGGGATGTCCCGCGCCGACCTTTTCCGCACTTTAGGAGACCCGACGCGGCTCCGCATCTTCTCGCTCTGCCTGCGGGATGAGCTGGCCGTGAGCGAACTTCAGGAGATCGTCGGGGTCGGCCAAAGCACGGTCAGCGGGCACCTCGCTCAGCTTCGAACGGCGGGTTTGGTCACCGCGCGTCGGGATGGCGCGCACACGCGCTACGCGGCGGCCCGGCCCGAGGGGGAAGAACCGCTGGTCGCGCTCGTGGCCGATGCGCCGCTCGGGGAAGGGGATGCGCAAGCGCTCCAGCGGGTGTTGGCGGAACGCGAATCGCCCACCCCCGAGGGCTTAGGCAATGACTACCTGCCGGGCCGATCCTGGGAGGCACTCGCCCGGCTCCTCCTCACGCTGTTGCCCCCCCTGAGAATCGCCGACCTGGGTGTTGGAACAGGGCACCTCACGGGGCTCCTGGCCTCGGGTGCCCGCCGGGTCATCGCCATCGACCGGGATGCCGCCGCGCTCGCCCGCCTCCCCGACACCATCGAGCGCCGGGTCGGCACGCTGGAGGATCTTCCGCTTCGCGACCGCGAAGTCGACGTGGTGCTGATGTCCCAGGCGCTGCATTGTGTGGAGGACCCGATCCCCACCTTGCGCCGCTGCCGGGACGCGCTCGTCGGCGGCGGCCAGATCGTCGTTTTGGACCTGGCGCCCCACCCCCACGAATGGGTGCGCCATCGCCTCGGCCACAAGCACCTCGGCTTTCCCGACCTCGCAGCGCTCTTGCGGGAAGCCGGGTTCTTCGACGTGAGCTCGGAGGTGGTGCACGTCGATCGCCGTGCTCCCGCGTTCACCACGGTGCTTGCGATGGGGCGGAAGTAGGCGCAGCCATGCCCCTCCGTCGTCTCACGGTCCCCCAGCTCAACATCCACGGCGAACGCGCGTTTCGTTCGGTGGATGGCTATGCGGCGCTGAAGCAGATGCTCGTGGCGGACCAGTTCTGTTTCCGCGCGCCCCATGCGGGCTCCGCGCACGCCCACTACGACCGGGTGCTGTTTTTGAACCTCACCTACTGGCATGCGGGTGAAGGTGGCGATGTGCTCGTAGACGACAGCATCGACGCCGATGTTTTGGTCCACGCGGCGTGGCACCACGCCGCGGCAAAGGCACTTAATACAGCGGCTGCGCCTACGTCCGCTGCGATGTTCCTGGGCGAGTCGGTGGCGAGTGCGTTTGACCTCTATGTGGTCGGGCGCATGCTCGCCACGGGGAAGCGGACCGCGTACCTCGCCAGCCAGGTGCCGCTCCTGCGCGACGCGGCGCTGGCATCCGGGCTCTCAGAAGAAGCCTTGGCGGCTCTTTTGCAGCAAGTGAGCGACGCGCCGGAGGTCGCCTTCGAAGCGTTGCGGGAGCTGCTGTTCGACGCAGCAGGCGCCCTGTTGCCCTGTCGGAATGCGGCCGAGGCGGTCGCGTGCTTCGACCGCTTCGCCGCCCATCCCTACTCACCTTTTCTACATCACTTTGCGCTGTCCAGTTGGGTCCTCTACGCCCGCGCCCATGCCGGACCGGGCATCGCGAGCGATCCCGCCGTGGCGGCCGACAGCTCCCTCCGCGCTTCGCCGGCTCCTCTCACCTGGTTGCAGGAGAACTGGGTCAGGGGTGCCGCCGGGCCTGAGTCTCAATGACCGGGGCACGCCGCCTCTCCGCCAACGCACCCTGCCGCTGCCACTCCGGGCGCAAGGCGAAGGGATGCTGCCTCCCGGTGCTCGCTGGCGCGGCTGCGGAAACGCCCGAAGCGCTGATGCGATCGCGCTACACCGCCTACGCCGCCGGGGACATCGCCTATGTGATGCATACCACCGACGCGACGGGCCCACGTGGCCGCGCCGACACTCAGGCGTGGGCCGCGGAAGTGCGTCAGTTCAGCGAGAGTGTCCGTTTCGAAGGGCTTGAGGTACGTGCCGCCTCTGCATCCGGCGACACAGGGGAGGTCACGTTCTTCGCGACCTTGTCTCAGGCCGGGGCCGATGTCAGCTTCGGCGAGCGCAGCCGCTTCGTTCGTCGCGAGGGCCGGTGGCTGTATGTGGATGGCGACCGGCTCACGGCGCCTTGAACCCTGCGCCCCCCCCCTTGCCCTTGCCGAGCCAGGTCCGGTACTTCAGGGCATCCTCCACATGGGCGCGCACGATCGGGTCATCGTCAGCGGCGAGCGCGGAGATCGTGGCCTCTGCGGCTGGCGAAGGCAGCGCGCGGTAGAACCGGAGCGCGGTGTAGCGCACCCGAGGTCGGGGGTCGGTCAGGCCCGGGATGAACGCGTCGCTGCCGGTGGATTCGCGAAACCACGCGCCTTCGAGCAACGCGATCTCCAGGTCCTCGGCTTCGGTTTCGCCCACGAGGCGGCTCGCGCCTCCGAAGGTGGGCACATGCGGCAGGACCGCCTCGGCTTCGATGGCGAACGGTAGGTCGTAGCGCCCGATTCGCGATGGCGGGGGGAGCGGTTCCCCGCGAAGGGGCGCGCCGCCCCAGGCGGTCCGAACGGTGGTGAGATCTCCCGCCGCGAGGCGCACGGCCTCCAGCGCCCAGGCCCCACGGGCGTGGGCAGCGTTGTCGGCGTTTGCGGCGCTCGCCTCAGCCGAATCCGCGTTCCCCGTGCCGAAGGTGTGGTTGAACCACCACCTTGCCCGCAGGCTGTCCACGCCATTCACATCCTCCCAGCCCGCGCCGAGTGCTTCCCATTCCGCCAGCGGTTCGGTGGTCGCCGCGCCGCCCCAGATGGCGTGGGTGAAGCAGAAGGTGCGGAACCTCCCCGCCTTCTGGCACAAGTCCAGGCCCGCAGAGAGGCGCCCCGCCTTTGCAAGCTCTTCGCCACTGCGAAAATGGCATTCTTGCTTCCACAGTTCGGCCGGAATGGCGGTGCAGGCAGCCTCGGCCGCCGCTCCATCCCTGCCCCGCCCCAGGTCGGCGCCCAGCTGCACGAGGCACAGGGTGCGCAGCTGGGGGGAAGCCTCGAGATCGCAGTCGGCGAGCGTGGCCGCGGGCGGCCGGAACGAAGGGGCCGTCGCGCACCCTGCAAGCAGCCAGATCACGGTCACGGGGGCGTGCCACCGAGGTGCGGGCGCCCCCTCACGTTGCTGCACTTCACCTCTGCTAGCGGCGTGGTGACGGCATCGCAGAGCCATGCGCCCCTCACCGGTTCCTCCGTGGCGAGGCTCACGAGAAGCATGTCGCGAGCGACCGCGTCGGATTCTGCGGCGACGATCGCCTCGGTCCCGGCGCGGTCGCCTCGGCGCAAGGCGGTGAGGGCCGCATCGAACGCGGATTCCTGCGGGCACGCCATCACAAGGATCAGGGAGACCATCGCGAAAACGGCCCCCACTCTGGCGTTTCCCCAGCGGTGATCTCGGCGAAGTTGCGCCGGCCGATTGCCGCTTCCCCCGAGTCTACGCAGTGTTCGTAGGCGCGTGCCTCCATGGACCTGCGGGCGTCCGGGGGGAGGCCGATCGCGGCCAGGGCGGCGGCCTTGAAGGCGGCGGCGGCCGTGTGCGAGCGCGTCGCCATCTTTGCGGCGAGGGCTTCCGCTCGACGCAATCCTCCCTCCAGATCGGGTGCGAGCTCGTCGAGGAGGCCGATGCGAACGGCCTCGGTGGCGTCGACTGCTTCGCCGGTCATCCCGAGCCGCAAGGCTTGGTTCTGCCCGATCAGGGACGACAGTTCGCTGGCCCCCCCCGCGCCGGGAAGGATCCCCAGCCCGGTCTCGGGAAGGGCAAACTTCGCGCCTGGGGCGCCGATCCGGTAGTCGCACGCGATCATGAACTCGGTGCCCCAGCCGAGCGCGATGCCGTGAACCACGGAAACATGCAGGATCGGCGCGTGCCGCAGGCGGACCAGCACCGCACGCTGGCGTTGAACATGGCCTTTCACCTCGTCTGCCGTCCATTCGCCGCGCTCGGTCACGTTCGCGCCGGCAATGAAGATGGGGTTGCCCTTGGCGCTGACGCGCTCGCTCCAGGTGATGAGCGTGCGCACCGACCCGCCCTCCAGAAAGTCGCAGAGCGACTCCCAATCTTCGATCTGAACGCGGCCCATTTCGTTGGCCTTGCCGTGGTCGAGGCGCAGCCGGGCGGTTGGCCCATCCACGGCGAGGTGCAGCGTTTTCAGGGCGGTCATGGTGCGGTTTCTTCCACGGTTTCTCCGATGAGGTCGAACGTTACGGTCACTGTGGGCGCGAACCGGGCGAGGACGACCGATGGATCCGGGATTGCGAAGTCGGAGAGCGTAAGTTGCATTTCTCCCTGCACGCGCACAGCCGTTCCCTCGTGCGACACGGTCACCGGGACCACCAGCGGCAATGCAACGCCGTGGAGCTTCAAGGTGCCCGACAGGGACCACTGGCCTTCGGCCGCTTCGTGGGGCCAGGCGCGGGTCACGTCGAAGCGCAGCTCGGGCTGGGTTGGCACTTCAAGGGCGTAGACGAGCATGCGCTGGTCGCGAGGACCCAGGCTGGTGGAGAGCGAGGCCGGATCGACCACCAGGCTGCCCGTGCCGGCCTCGAGGTCGAGGAGTGCCGTGAACACTGCGGCGTGCCCGTTCACCCGCCCGGCCGAGCTTTCCGCGTAGAACCCGAGGCCTCCTCCCGTGCGCGCCGTGAGCGCGATGGGCGCGGCGAATGCAAGGGGGGCCAGGAGCGCGATCATGCTGCCCTTCCGCCTATCGCGCCCCGCCGCTGTGCGTACTTAGCTTCGCACCCGGCCTGCGTAAACGCGTACGCATCGGGCCTCCCCGAGACGGGGAAAGCTTGACTATTTCACGCTACGCGCCTCCGGCACGCGACTTGCTACAGTGGATGCGCACCCCCGGATTTGCGGAATGACGACCGAGACCCAGCCCTCTGAAGACCTGTTCCGCACCCGCAACCGTTCGGTCGCACGCGCCTTCTACAGGCAGCTCCGCACGGAAGGGTTCACTCACCAGCAGATCATCGAGCTCTCCGCCACCCTCCTCGACCATGTGACCGAAGAACTGAAGGACCAATCGGAGCCTTCTAAATAATTCTTCCTTCGCGGTCCGCCGCGATGTCATTGTGACTAACGGGTCGGAATTCCGACCCATTAGTCGTTTTTGCGAACCGGGTGGCGCTACGGCGTGACCACATACAGGTATTCCCTGTTGCGGAGGTGGCTCACCTTGCCCACCTTGTCGCCGGCCGGATTGTAGATGCCGATCTGCGCGCCCACATAGCGCTTGTAGTCGGCTTCGATCACGCGAACGTGGCCTCGTTCGCCGAGCAACGCCTCCATCTCCTCGCGGGTGATGTAGCCCTCGTTGCTGAAGGAAACGACGAGGTACTTGGCGCGTGCGGCGGTCACCACCTTGCGCATGGCTTCCATGATTTGTGGCCGCGAGTTGAAGAGGCTGCCTCGCGTGCGGCAGTCGACGCGTTTGCACGCCACGCCGTACAGTTCGGGCTTGTCCCAGCGGACCAGGGACTCCCAGATGTGGTAGTTCCCGAGGTACTTGTGCTGGTTGTAGGGGGGGTCGAGGTAGAAACAGTCGGCTTCCAACCTCGCGGCCGCTTCCAGCGCATCCAGCTCATGCGCCTCGCCCTTCCCGTGGAGTGCCCGGGGCTGCAGGGCGGGGACCCGCAGCTCCAGGTCTCTCTGGGCGCGGGGGGCCCACTGCTTCAGGTAGGCCATCTGGACGCCAGTCGTGGAATCCACCCGGTCGGCCGCCTCCATCAACGCGACGAGCAGCACCGCCTCAAGCTCCGGCGGCAGGGATTTTTCTGTGATCGCCTCGCGGATCGCGTCGACCCGTGCACCATTTTTAGGCTGGAAGAACCTGCTTTTTATGCAGAAGGCGTCGGTGAAGTAGCCCGGCTCTCCTGGGATGCGGTTGAACTCCCTTACGAGCCGCTCCGCGTCCTGCGTCACGTCTTCCGCGTCGGCTTGGACATAGCAGCGGGCGAGCGTTGCCCCGTACGCGTTGTGGTCGTTGGCGAGCACCCGATACCCTTCGCCTTTCAGGGCGAGGCCGACCCGAGAGGTGCCGGAGAACAGGTCGACGACCGACCGCACGCCTTCCAGCTCGCGGATAGCTCCGAGGATGACGGGGAGCAGCAGGCGCTTGCTTCCGATGTACTTGATCACCGTTCGGCCACTTGCACGGTTGCGACGACCGAGGCCTGGATGCAGTCGTGCGGCGGGGAGAAGCCGAGGAGGTAGCGGTGACCCCCCTCGAACCCTGGGAAGCCTGGACCCGTGTAGGCCTCGCTGAGTTCGCGAACGGTCGCGTCACGATGCGCCCACAGTTCGTGCCAGTCCTCCGAGCTGTCTCCCGGCTCGAGCACGGCATCGGCGAGGTCCACGCCCTCTGCGAGATCGGCCACGATGGTGATGTACAGGTCCTCCGGGTCTACGGCCGCCCCGAAGGCGTCGATGGAGACTCCGCTCGAGTCCAGCCTGTACTGCACGCCCGCCGTGACCGAGAAGGGAGTCGCAGCCTGCACGTCCGCACCCACAGCGCTGAACGTGGGCTCGGTCGCATCGATCACCACGAGCGTCTCCTCGCTCTCGCCACACGGGTCGAGAATTCGGTTGGCTAACAGAGTGCCATCAAGGTCGAATGCTGCGACCAGCCAGGTGGTGCCTTCCTCGCAGTGCAGGAACGGCTCGGCTTGCATGAGGTCCATCGTAGCGAGGCACGTCTGGGTCGCCCCCATGACGGCACGGGCACGGCCGCTACGGTGTAGCCGCCTGTCACGCGCACGACATTGGCATTTGTGAACACCAAACTTCCGGTCGGGTCGGAAGGGGGCATGCCCGGCGATGGGCACGCCAGAGCACCGAGGGCCAGCATCAAGCGTGGGTGGAAGCCGGTCATCCCCGGCATTCTACACCTACTTGTGCCGGAACGTGATTCGCCCCTTGCTCAAGTCGTACGGGCTCACCGCCACGGTGACACGATCGCCGAGAACGACGCGGATGCGGAAACGACGAAGCTTGCCCGCGAGGTGAGCGTGGACCTGCGTGCCGGCATCGGTACCGACCAGAAACGCGCCGCCGGGGAAAACTTCCTTGATCACACCGTCGATTTCGATCAGATCGTCACTCGCCAAGTACACCTCGGCCGCCGCGCTATCCCGAAAGGGGGGTGGAGACAAGGCGCGGCGAGGACGGCGCCTTCGCGCTACATGGGCCCCCTCTTCCGGGACGCCCATGTTCACCCTCCTCCTCGTCACGTTCCTCGCCCCGGCCCGCGCTGAAGAAGCCGCCGACCCCTTTGCCTGGCTGGAGGATGTCACCGCCGAAAAATCCCTCGCATGGGTCGAAGAACGGAACAAGGAAAGCACGGGCAAGCTCCAGGATGCGGCCTACCGCGGCCTGCACGCGAAGTTCAAGTCGGTGCTCGATTCGGATGCGCGGATCCCCTATGTGACCAAGATGGGCGACTTCTACTACAACTTCTGGCAGGACAAAGCCCACGAGCGCGGCATCTGGAGGCGCACCACGCTCGCCGAGTACAAGAAGGCCTCGCCTGCCTGGGAAGTCATCGTGGACCTCGACGCGATCGATAAGGCGGAGGGCGTTCCCTGGGTGTGGCACGGCGCCAACTGCCTGGAGCCCGAGTACCGACACTGCCTGATCGCGCTTTCCCGCGGCGGCTCCGATGCGGATGTGAAGCGCGAGTTCGACCTTTCCACGAAATCCTGGGTGGCTGGCGGGTACTCGCTCCCGGAAGCCAAGAGCGACGTAAGCTGGATCACGGCGGATAAGCTCTGGGTGCTCACCGACACGGGCGAAGGATCGCTCACGACCTCCGGCTACCCCCGCGAGGCACGCGTGTGGGACCGCGGCACGTCGTTGAGCGATGCGCCGGTGGTGTTCTCGGCCCCCCCCACCGATGTGGCTGCGAACGCCTGGACCAGCCACGAGCCCGGGTATGTTCGCCACTTTGTCGGGCGTTCCCCCACCTTCTTCACCAACCGAACCTATGTGTCGCAGGGCGGTCTGTTCACTCACATCGGCGTGCCCGACGACGCCCAGCCCAGCGTTTTCCGCGAATGGCTGTTGGTCGAGCTGCGCACCGACTGGACCACGGGCGGCAAGACCTGGCCGGCAGGAGCCCTCCTCGTCACGAAGTTCGACGACTTCATGGCAGGAAAGCGTGAGTTCGAGGCGCTGTTCACGCCAAGCGCCACCACGGCGCTCAACGGTTTTGCACTCACGCCCACCCACGTCGTCCTGAACACGCTCGACAACGTGAAGAGCCGGGTTTTCCTGGCCGACCACATCACCGGAACCTGGCGCGTGGCCCCGATGGCCGGGCTTCCCGAGTTTGGCACCATCGGCGTGACCGCCGTCGATTCCGACGAGAGCGAGGCGCTCTTCATCACCACGACCGACTTTGTCACGCCCACCCGGCTGCTTTTGGGCACGGCGGGCGGCGGCGTGCCAGAGCCTCTGAAGGCTTTGCCGGCGTTGTACAACGCCAAGGGGTTGGAAATCACCCAGCACTACGTCGTTTCCAACGATGGCACCCGCATCCCCTACTTCCAGGTCGCCAAGAAGGGGCTGAAGCTCAGCGGCAAGAATCCGACATTGCTTTACGGCTACGGCGGCTTTGAGGTTTCGCTTTTACCCAACTACAATGGGATCATCGGCAACGGCTGGCTGGAGAAGGGCGGCGTGTATGTGCTGGCCAATATCCGGGGCGGCGGCGAGTTCGGGCCCAAATGGCACACCTCGGTCGTGAAAGAGAACCGGCACCTCGTTTACGAAGACTTCTCCTCGGTCGCCAAGGACCTCGTGGCACGAAAGGTCACCACGGCGCCGCATCTCGGCACGATGGGGGGCAGCAACGGCGGCCTGCTGATGGGCAACATGATGACGCAGTACCCGGAGCTGTTCGGGGCCATCGTGTGTCAGGTTCCGCTGCTCGACATGAAGCGCTACTCGCACCTGCTGGCGGGTGCGTCGTGGATGGATGAGTACGGCGACCCCGACGACCCCAAGCAGTGGGAGTTCATCCAAACGTTCTCGCCCTACCAACTCGATCGGGCCGACCGCGCCTCGCCCCCCGTGCTGTTCACCACATCCACGCGCGACGACCGCGTGCATCCGGGTCACGCCCGCAAGATGGCGGCGAAGATGCTGAGCGAAGGCAAGCCGGTTTTGCTGTGGGAAGACACCGAGGGCGGCCACGGCGGTGCATCCACGAGCGATCAGAAGGCGACGATGTGGGGGTTGACCTACGGATTTCTTTGGAGAGAGCTGAAGTAGCTCGCGGCGACACGGATAGACCGCGACGCCACGGGTGCCGCCCCCCCGCGGTCAGTTCTGCGGCTGGGCGGCATGGGGACAGCGTCGCGCCCCTTCCCCCGTTGCATGATAGCAGCGTCGCCCGCACCGAGGCACCGCATGGCAAAGATCAAGGTTCGTACCCCGCTCGTCGAGATGGATGGTGATGAGATGACCAGGATCATCTGGCAGTTCATCAAGGATAAGCTGATCCTTCCCTACCTCGACATCGAGCTGGAGTACTACGACCTCGGCGTGGAGCACCGCGATGCCACCAACGACCAGGTGACCATCGATTCGGCGCATGCCACCCGCAAGCACGGCGTGGCCGTGAAGTGCGCGACCATCACGCCCGACGAAGCCCGGGTGGCCGAGTTTGGCCTGAAGGAGATGTGGAAGTCGCCCAACGGCACCATCCGCAACATCCTGGGCGGCACCATCTTCCGCGAGCCGATCGTCTGCGCGAACGTCCCGCGGCCTGTCCCCGGCTGGACCCGCCCCATCGTGATCGGTCGCCACGCGTTCGGCGACCAGTACCGCGCCACCGACTTCCTGGTCCCCGGTGCGGGCACACTCACCATGACGTTCACGCCCAGCGATGGCAGTACCCCGACCACCCGCACCGTGTACGACTTCAAGGAGTCGGGCGTGGCGATGGGCATGTACAACCTCGACGAGTCGATCCTCGGCTTTGCCCGCTCGTCGATGACGTACGCGCTCAACCGCGGCTGGCCCCTGTACCTCTCGACCAAGAACACCATCCTCAAGCGGTATGACGGCCGCTTCAAGGACCTGTTCCAGCAGGTGTACGAAAGTGAGTTCGAGGCTGCTTTCAAGGCCAAGGGCATCGTGTACGAGCACCGCCTCATCGACGACATGGTGGCCTCGGCGATGAAGTGGGAAGGGGGCTTTGTGTGGGCGTGCAAGAACTACGATGGGGACGTGCAATCCGACAGCGTCGCCCAGGGCTTTGGCAGCTTGGGACTGATGACATCCGTGCTCCTCACCCCCGATGGCAAGACCGTGGAAGCCGAAGCCGCCCACGGCACCGTGACCCGACACTACCGTGAACACCAGAAGGGCCGCCCGACCTCCACCAATCCCATCGCCTCGATCTTCGCCTGGACACAGGGGCTGAAGTACCGTGGCGAGTTCGATGGCACCCCCGATGTCGTGCGCTTTGCGGCCGCGCTTGAAGCGGTGTGCGTGGAAACGGTCGAGGCCGGCAAGATGACCAAGGATCTCGCGATCCTCATCGGCCCCACGCAACCGTGGCTCACGACCGAGGCCTTCCTCGATGCGCTGGACCAGGGGTTGCAGGCCAAGATGGCGAGCTGGTAGCGGGGACCGAGGAGCCGCCCGCGTAGCCGTCACGGACTCAAACAGTACAGTCCCGACGCCTGCCTGCAGAACGGGTTGCCGAGGCTCGTCGGCCGCCCAATTCTACGCTTCGAAAACCCTGACAAACTCGCGCGGCGTTCGCTTTTTACGCGTACACCGCGCCGAAGCCGACATGTAGCAAACGCTGAAGCCGCGTCGCGGTGCGTCGCTGGTGTTGCGACCAGAGCGGTGCCAGACGTGGTTGTGAACCAGCAGCACGTCGCCGGCCTTGCACGGCATGGGTACGGGCGAACGATCCGCCGTGAAGGCATCAACGTTCGCTTTCGGCACCACCCCCCCGAGCGGCGTGGCCAGACCGGCGCGGTGGCTCCCGGCGAGCATCTCAAGGCCGCCGGCTGCCATCGGTGCATCGTCCAGCGCTGTCCACAGTTGCAGCTCGGGATCGCGGTCCAAGCCCCAGAAGCGGCCGCCGTCCTGGTGCCACGGCAGGTCGCTGCCGGTGCGGGCGGCCTTGTTGAAGAGGACGGCCCGGTAGATCGTCACGGCGCCCTCAATCACGCGGCGCACGATGCGGTGGAAGGCCTGGTTCTCGATCCAAGCGCGGAAAACTGGGTCCAACTCCAATTTCTCGATTTTTCGGTAGGTGGTGTCGGGGCCGGTCCAGCCCTGACCGAACTGCAGGTCGTCGTAGCGGCCCGTCGGCGTATCGGGTTGGAAGAACATCCCGGGATAGGCCACGACCCCCGTGGCGATCTCGTCTGCCCGTGCCCGCAACTGGGCCAGCGTTTCCGGCCCCGCCACTCCCGTTAGTCGAGCGTAGCCGACGTCGCGATACTGGGTGATTGCGGCTTCGATCGCCTCATCGGTCAGCATCAGCGGGCGTAGCGGGCGTCGGTGCCTGCGAGGGCGATGCCGATGGTGTCGATCTCCCGGCGCACGTCCGGCGGAAGCGGAACCGATTGCGCGAGCACGGCGGCGGCGAGGTGCGCCTCGGTGGCGGGGCCGACCAGCACGGAATCCACGCCGGGGTGGCGGAAAAGAAAGGCGTAGGCGAGGTCCAGGACCGAGCACCCCTGTTTGGCGGCCAAGGCGGCCAGCGCCTCGACCGCTGTGAACATCGGACTCTGCCAATAGCGGCGGCGATACATCGCGTTCTGCTCAAAGCGGGAGCCCGGCGCCGGCGGGGCGTCCTGCCGGCAGCCTCCGGCGAGGAGCCCACCCGCGAGGGGATTGAACACGGTGGTGTGAATCGGATAGCGCGCGGTGAAGGCGAAGTACTCGATGTCCAACTGCCGTACGAGCGCGTTGTACATTTGTTGCGCGGCGGCCGGGCGAGGAATTCCCATCCGCGCGGCGAGGTGATGCAGCTCCAGGATCTGCCACGACGCGAAGTTGGACACTCCCCAGGACCGGATCTTTCCGCATTCCAGCAGGGCCGCAACGGCTTCGAGCGTGGCTTCGAAGGGGGTCCCTGCGTCGGGTGCGTGCAGGTAGTACAGGTCGATCGCGTCGATCCCGAGTCGCCCCAGGCTCTCGTCGCACGCCTTGAGCACGCGTGCGGGCGCGAGCCCTTCGGAGTGACCGCTCACGCGCCCCAGGCCGACCTTCGTAGCCACACGCACTTGCTCTCTGCGACCGCGCAGCGCCGCGCCGACGATGCGCTCGGACTCCCCCTCGACGTACATATTCGCCGTATCGAACCACTCAATCCCGGCGTCGAACGCCGCCCCGAGGATCCGGAGGGAGGTGGCCCTGTCGGTCCGTTTCCCAAAGTTCATGCAACCCAGCGAAAGCGCGGCCGGGTTGACCTTCATCCCGTCACCGCTTCGACCTTGAACCGCACGCCCTTGATCCGACCGGCTCGCAGGGCAGCGAGCGCGGCCTCGGCAACGGCATCGCCGACCGCCACATAGGAGAACCGATCGTGAATCTCGATTTTTCCGATTTCATCGCCCGGCAGGCCCGCTCCCCCCTTGTCCGGCGGTCCCGTAAGCGCGCCGAGGATGTCCCCGGGGCGAAGCTTGTTCTTTCGCCCCCCCCCGATGAAGATCGTCTTCATGCTGGCCCGCTGCGGGGCCGCTTCCGTCGCGTCGGGCAGCGGCACCACCGCCACATCCATCCCGAGCTCCCCCCCCATGCGTGCCAGTCGTTCCTGGTCGCGTGTGGAGATCAGCGAGATCGCGAGCCCCGGCTTCCCCGCCCGCCCGGTTCGCCCCGTGCGGTGCACATAGGCATCGGCTTTCGCCGGGAGCTCGTAGTTGACGACCAGATCGAGCCCGGCCACATCGATGCCGCGGGCCGCCACATCGGTCGCCACGAGCACGCGCACGCTCCCGTTGCGGAGGCGTGCCATTACGCGGTCGCGATCCACTTGCTCCAGGTCGCCGTGCAGCTCCCCGGAGCTGGTTCCGGACGCGGTGAGCGCGGCCGCGACCTGCTTGACCGACTCCTTGAAGTTGGCGAAAACCAGCGCCGATGCCGGTTGGTGGGCCGCCAGGACGGAGAGCAGCGCTTCGAACCGCACCGCTGGCTCCGCGAGGTGCGCCATGTGGCGGATCTCCAGCGGTTCGCCGCCAACAATCACGCGAGCCGGGTCGCGCAGCCAGCGGGCGCTCATCTCCGCCATCGAATCCGGGAAGGTCGCGGAGAAGAACACGGATTGCCGTTCCTCGGGCAGGCCCTCCAAGATGGCCTCCACCTGGCCCTGAAAGCCGAGATCGAGCATCCGATCCGCCTCGTCCAGCACCACCATGCGGATGCGAGCGGGGCTCATCGTGCCGCGCTCGAAGAGGTCCAGGCATCGCCCCGGCGTACCGACGACGATGTGAACGCCCTGCTCCAGGGATTGCCGTTGTGCCCACCCCTGCTGTCCTCCGCAGACCTCAAGAATTCGCACGCCGGCCATCAGCTTTGCGGCCTTGCGAAGCTCCCCGGTGACCTGCGTGGCGAGCTCCCGGGTGGGGCAGAGCACCAGCGCCTGAAGGCCACGGTCCCGCGTGTCCGGGTTCAGTCCCTGAAGCAGGGGCAGCCCGTAGGCGAAGGTTTTACCGCTGCCCGTAGCGGATTGGCCTAAAAGATCGCGGCCTTCTACGAGAATCGGGATGCAGCGCGCCTGGATGGGCGTGGGCACGGTGAGGCCCAGCGCGGCGATGGCCGCCTTCAGCGCATCGTGGATGGGGAGGTCGGCAAAGGTGGCGGACATGGCTGGCGGATAACCCGCGGGGTGGCCACCTCTGCCGAGTCGGGCCAGCGTCGCAACCATCCGCGATCTCCCCCTGTCGTGTTCGCTCGGTTTGTTTGCTTCTCTGATGGCGTCCTGCGCGCCGCCTTCTTCCCCTCCCTCCGTCGAGACCGGCGTTGGGGACAGGGAACGAGGCCATCGCCGTGCGCGTAGTTCGCTTCGGACATGCCTCAAGCCTCCAAACTCCAGAGTTTTCTACGGTGGCCTTGGGGGATTGCGCGGAGAGCGGCGATGTGGACATGGTGGAGTCGTGCATCGCGCGCGTCGATGGTGCAGGGGAGGGGATTGCGGGGATGGTGGTCGAGCAAGCCCGAACGCGTGGAAGTGGTGTGGGATGTGCGGTCCGACGCTCCCGCGGGTGTCCGCCCGCCGCGGGATTGTCTCGATTTAGGGATCATGTAGACATTCCACGACAAGCACTGTACAGCAGGTGTGCATTCCGATACAGTTCCGGCGAGTCTCACGGTGCGCCTGCACCCTGAAGTTCTCATCGGTCTTCCCCGCATCACCTGAGGCGCTCCATGACCCGCAATCTTCTTGGACTTTCGCTGCTTCTGCTCATCGGCTGCGAAGATGGAAAGACTGAAGAAACCGGCGGCGCGAATGCGGTCGTGGACCCCAACGCTGGCGACGAGGACAACGACACCTACAAGCCCTCCGAAGGGGATTGCGACGACGGCAACCCCGACGTGAACCCGGGTGCGGTTGAAATCTGCGATGGGCTGGACAACAACTGCGATGGCGTGATCGACGAAGGCACGCTGGTGGTCTTCTACGCCGATGCGGACGCAGATGGGTTTGGCGATGTGGGGGCCCCGATGGAAGCCTGCGAGGCCCCGGATGGCTACGTTCCCAATGCCGACGATTGCGACGATGCGCAGCCCCTGAGCTACCCGGGCAACATCGAAGTGTGCGATGACATCGATAACGATTGCGATGGCGTGGTCGACAACGGCGTGGGCGACATCTACTACGCCGACGGCGATGCCGATGCCTACGGCGATGGCGCCACGGCCACGCAGGCGTGCTCCCAGCCGGCCGGCATGGTGCTCGACAACACCGACTGCGACGACTCGACCAACAAGGCCTTCCCGGGCAACGTCGAGGTTTGCGACACCATCGACAACAACTGCGATGGCGCGGTCGATGAAGGGGTGGAAACCACCTACTACGCCGATATCGATGGCGACACCTACGGCGACCCCGCGCTCACCCAGCTCGCGTGTTCGCTGCCTACCGGCTACTCCGCAGACAACACGGATTGCGACGACGCGCGCTTCGAAACCAACCCGGGCGCGACCGAGTTCTGCAACGGCTACGACGACAACTGTGATGGCACGATCGACGAAGACACGTCCGCCGATGCCTCGACCTGGTACGCCGACTCCGACGTGGATGGCTTCGGCGATCCCGCCACGGCCGTCGTCTCCTGTTCCTCTCCAGCCGGCTACGTTTCCGACAACACGGATTGCGACGACGCGCGCTTCGAAAGCAATCCGGCCGCGACCGAGTTCTGCAACGGGTACGACGACAACTGCGATGGCACCGTGGATGAGAACTCCGCTGTCGATGCCTCCACCTGGTACTACGACGCCGACTCCGACGCGTACGGCAACGCCGCGGTTTCGACCGTCGCGTGCTCAGCTCCCGCTGGCTACGTGGCCGACAACACGGATTGCAACGACGGAACGGCCGCGGCGAACCCGGCCGCGACCGAAATCTGCGACAGCATCGACAACGACTGTGATGGCACGATCGACGAGCCGGATGCCGCCGATGCCTCGACCTGGTACGCGGATGCGGACACCGACGGCTATGGCGATGCTTCGGTGAGCCAGCCCGCGTGCGATCAGCCCGCCGGCTACGTGGCCGACAGCTCTGATTGCGACGACGCGCGCTTCGAAACCAATCCGGGCGCCACCGAGTTCTGCAATGGCTACGACGACAACTGCGATGGTACCATCGACGAAGATGGTGCGGCCGATGTGCAGGCCTGGTACGCGGATGCGGACACCGACGGCTATGGCAATCCGGCGGTCAGCGACCTGGCCTGCGATCAGCCTGCCGGCTTCGTCAGCGACGACACCGATTGCGACGACACGGTGGCCACCACCAACCCCGGCGGCATCGAAGTCTGCAACAGCGTAGACGACGACTGCAACGGCACGGTGGATGACGACTACGCCACCGACGCCTCTACCTGGTACGCCGACACCGACAGCGACACCTACGGAAACGGTTCCGTGTCGCAAGTCGATTGCCTCCAGCCCGCTGGCTATGTGGCCGACAGCTCAGACTGCAACGATGCGACCGCGGCGGCCTACCCAGGTGCCGATGAAGTGTGCGATGGCATCGACAACGACTGCGATGGCGCGGTGGACGAAGATGGTGGCGTCAGCGATGGCGACACCTACTACATGGATGCCGACGCCGACACCTACGGCGACGAAAGCAGCACCATCCTCGCGTGTTCGCAGCCGCCCGGGTACGTCGACAACTACTACGACTGCGATGACTCCGACCCGACCGAGCCAGTCTCGGTGGATGACAGCGGCAGCGCGGGGGCCGCCGGCACCGCGGCCGACCCTGTGGGTAGCATCCAGGGCGGCATTGATCTCGCCGACAGCTGCGTCGTGGTCACCGGCGGCACCTACGCCGAGTACGACATCGACACGAGCGGGAAGTCGCTCGACATCTGGGGCGTGGATGGCTGGGCGGCCACGAACATCGACCCGGGCCTCAGCGTCTGCACGTCGGCCGACCGCTCCGGTTGCCACCCGGTTTGGCTCATCAACTCCGGCACCGGCGCAGTGCCGACGATTCACGGCTTCCGGGTCACCGGCGGCACAGGCTACCTGAGCGAATCCTCCACCACGGAAACCTGCGCTGACTCCGACCCGTCGTCTGCTGGGGCGGACACCTGCACGGTGACCACCTACGACTACTGCGGCGGTGGCGCGTACATCAACGGCGACGATCCCCAGTTCTCCGACATGGTCTTCGAGGATGCCGTGCTTCCCGCGTACTCGCTGGAAGCGGATGGCGACTGGTCCCAGAGCTGGATCGGTTCGGCCGGCGGCGGTGCGTGCGCGCTCGACTCGGCCGCGACGTTTGACAACGTTGTCTTCTCAGGCAACTTCGCCGACTCGGGCGGCGGGCTCTATGTTGGCTCGGGTTCGGCCTTGGAAGTGGTCCACGGCTGGTTCGATGACAACAGTGCCTCCGACGGCGGCGGCATCGCCTCCGACGCATCGGATGTGAACGCCAGCAACACCGTCATCGCCTGCAACACGGCGACCGTCGACGGTGGTGGCGTGTTCTCCGACACCTCGGGGTCGGTGAATCTGACCAACGTGGTGATGGCGATGAACACGGCGGGCACGGCTTCGACCAACGGGTCGCAGACCTACTCGGGCTCGTCGGTCACGATGATGCTGTGGAACATGGTGGCGCAGGCCAACACCACCTCCCCGATGTTCTACAACCTCGGTACGGGCTCGATCGGCTACTCCGACGCGTACAACGCGGGCGGCGGCGGCACGACGGGCGGCACCTGGAGCGAAACCAGCGGGTCCATCTACGGCAGCCAGTACCAGGGCATCACCTGCGATGGGAACTGGCAGAACGACGACGCCACTCTGGTCTCCGGTGCCGACGCGATCGACTCGGGTGACCCGTCGATCGTCGACGCCGATGGCAGCCGCAGCGACCGTGGGGCCTACGGCGGGCCCGAAGGCACCTGGTAGTCGCCGGTAGCGGGGCTCGGTTTGAGTCTGGGGCGGCCCACTTCGGTGGGCTTCCTTCGTTTTATGCGGTATAGTCTCTCCTCGTTAGGTGCGTGCCCATGCGTTTGATCGGAATTGCCAGCTGCCTCGTCGTGATGGCGGCCTGCACGGATGACATGTCCGGAAAGTCCGATCCGGCCTCGCAAACCGGTGGAGATGCGTGCGAGGTCTCGCCTGCCGCCTGCGATGAGGACGGCGATGGGTTCAAGCCTTCTGAGGGCGATTGCGATGACAGCGACACCACGGTGAACCCAGGGGAAGTCGAGACCTGCAACGGTCGGGACGACAACTGCGAAGGCACCATCGACGAAGGGGTCGGTGCCCTCTGGTACACGGACTACGATGCGGACGGGTTTGGAGACAAGGCGACCGAGATGACCGCCTGCGAGCAGCCTGAAGGGCGTGTCAACAACCCCGATGATTGCGACGATGAGCAGCCTCGCTCGTTCCCGGGCAACCCAGAAGTCTGCGATTTGATCGACAACGACTGCAATGCCCTTGTCGACGATGGCGTGACCACCTCGTACTTCGCCGATTCGGATGCCGACGCGTTCGGCGATCCCGGGGGAGGCATCGAAGCCTGTGAGGCACCTTTTGGCTATGTGACTGACAACACCGATTGCGACGATAGCAGCTCCAAGGCCTTCCCCGGCAATACGGAACTGTGCGACCTTCAGGACAACGACTGCAACGGCCTCGTCGACGAAGGTGTGACCATCACCTACTACGTGGATGTGGATTCGGACGCCTACGGCGACGTGCGCTCCCCCATCGATGCCTGCGCCCTGCCTACCGGGTACAGCCGCAGCTCCGACGACTGTGACGACGGCAACGACGCGGTGAATCCGGCCGCCACGGAAGTCTGCAACGGCCTCGACGACGACTGCGATGGCGGGGCCGACGAGGCCGACGCCGCCGATAGCCTCATG
>CAMBIK010000026.1 GCA_945867435.1 Klebsiella pneumoniae | reverse complement strand
AGGCCGCTACCGCCGTGGCGATGAGGAAGCGCGCGCGGTCGTCGGGTAGTCCGAACGAACGCAGTAGCCCCAGGCCGTGGTAGGTGAGCCCCGAGAGGTTGGCCCGGGCCTCGTGCGTGGCGACCACCGCGAGCCGGACCACCGCGGCCGTTTTTTGGAGATCTTCCGGTGCCAGCGAGGGGTCGGGCATAAAACCGATCCCTCCCGTGACCCGGGTGCCCAGCTGCCATCGTTCCGCGACCAGCGCCCCCAGGGGAGCCTGCAGGCTGCGCGCCACGCGTTCCACACACGCGCGGTCGGGTGGGTGGGCGGCCGGGCGAACCGCTGCGGCGCGGTACACCAGCAGCTTGCCGACGGCGTGCATCAACGTAGGGAGGTAGGCTTCGAGCGCCGGGTCGTACGCCTCGGCAATGTCGGCCGCGATCACGCTCGAGGCACGGACGTCGTTGGCTTCGTCCTGCCATCCGCGAACGCGAAATACAGGCGCGTTCACGCAGGCGCGCATGCCGAGGCGCCACAGCCCCCGGCGACCGATCCGGACCACAGCGGCGTTGAGATCGGCCGGCCGCTTCCGGCCATATCCGGCGCCGCTGGCTTCCTCCCATACACGCTGGGCAAGGGAGAGGTCGTGGCGCGTGATCTCGGTGACCTTGGACACGGAGTATTGGTCGTCGCGCAGCTCCTGCTGAAGTTGGAGCGCGGAATCCGGAAAAAGCGGAAAATCCAACTCTGCGGCACCACATGTTCGGATCAGCCGGTCCAGAAACGCCGCTTCCGGCGGTCCAGAGGCCTGGTCGCGCAGGGGATACAGGTGCTGAAGCAGGCGCACCCGAAGTTCGCTGGGCTCGGCGCACATCACCCGTTCCAGGCCATGCCAGGGGGGCGTGCCCGAATGCATGACGGGCGCGGCCAGGTTTTTGGGGCCACGGCGAGGCGTGGGCGGTGCTCCGGCCGGAGTGGGCAGGACCATGGGCGCTGCGGTGCGGGCGCCCCAGAGTTCTGCCCAGAACTTGGCGAACCACGACGGGGATCCCTGGAGGGTCGCTGCGAGGGGGGGGCGTTCGCGCTCGGGAGGTGCCTGCGCCGGACCGAACGACATCGGTTGGGCCAGCGCGAACCCCGTGGGCGAGGCCCGCTGCGGGGTGCTGGGAACCGGTGCGGCCGGTTCGACGGATGCGGTCCGTTCCACGGGTGGGTGGGGGGGAGGAAGGCTCCAAGCCTGCCGCGTGACGGTGTCGGGGTCGTCGGTGGATTCCTGGTCCCCTTCTTCGGGCACGGAGTCGTCGACTACAAGCCGATACAGTAGGTCATAGAAGCGGATAAGCTGGAGGCACTCCTCTCGATATTTGGGGTTCGACTGTTGGGACTGGGCCCAGCGCCGCCGTGCCGCCATGGCGTCGGCCCGTGCAGAGGCGGAATCGCCCCGGCTGCAGCCGAAGTAGGTGTACAAATCCGGCTTATTCGCGATTCGAAGGAGGGCTGCCGCCGCATCGGCTTCGCCAGGCGTGGCACCGGGATGCAGCGACACGGCGGAACGGGGCAGCGAAGCGCTCAGGGCCATTCTGGGGCCCATCGGTTGCACCGAGGCGGAATCGGAGGCAAATTTGCGGGGGGCTGCATACGGGCGCTCCTTTGGACGGGGTCAGACCGCCCGGTCGAGCAGCTCGCCGACCATGGCATCGCGCGCGCCGAGAACGGCGAGGTTGGCCGTGTACATGAGGGGAGACCCCTGCAACTGTATGAGTTCATTCTCAAGGTTTACGTTGGATAATTCTGTTGTGCCGCCCGAGCCGTCGGCGACCATGCGCCCCGCGCTTGTGCTCAGCGTCACTTCCGCCCGTACGCCGCCCCCCGCCACATCCACCCCGGAGACTTTGGATGCCTTGAACCCCTGTGAATTCAGGTTCGAAAGGTTGTTGGCGGTGACCTCCGCGACCCGACTGGCGTAGGTCAACCCCGAAGCGGCGATGCCGGAAGAAATTCTCATACGGGAAGCGTAGCACCAGCGGCGCGGCTACCCGCAGCTCATCTGCCCGCCCCGAACGACGCACCGCACATCGCCGCCAGTGCTCGGCACGGCCACCGAGGCCTGCATCGGAACGTTTCCGTACAGGACGACCTGGCAGTCGCCAGGGCGCGCTTCGAAACGCACAACGCGGGAGCCGGCCTTGAGCGATTCGGAGGTGCGTTTTCCGTCGCACTGCATGGCCACTTCGGCGATCACCTGGTCGGCATCCACGTTCACCTTGAAGGGAACGCCAGCCACGCGCTTGGTGCCGCCGGGGGAGTGTCCGCACAGCGGTGCGGTGAGCCCGTCGAGCCACGCCAGCTCGGCGTCATCGCCTACCTTCGCGGCGCGCTTATCCCAGACGGTGTAGGGTTCGCCGCAGGGGTCGTTGCCCAGGCTGCGTGCGAGGATGAGGTCGGTCCAGGCCAGCAGGGCCCTGCCCTTGTGCAGGTTGCGGGCGTCGGCGTCGATGAGCGAGCCCACGGAGGCCGAGAACGTCTGGGTGCGGGCCGCGCCCGTGTCCACGTCGGTCCATTCGGCCGTGAGCTTCACCACATCGCTGCGTTCCGGCCGCGCTCCAACCATCCTGAGATCCTGGACGAACAACTGGGTGGTTTTGGCGTAGTAGTCGATGGGCTGCACATCGGTCTTTGTCGTGCTTGACTCCTCACCGTAGAACCGCTCCAACGCCAGGGATGGAGGCAGGTCGAGGGAGAAGTGAACGTCGTGCGCTACGGTCTGAACGAGAGAGTCGAACCCGGCCCCGAATACGCGGTCCACCACGGCTTCGGAGCCGAGGTACACATAGGCTCCCTGGCCTTTTTCCGTCAACTGGTCCAGCACCTTGTCGTTGAAGTCGCGGCCCACCCCGATCGCGGAGAGGCGGATGCCGGCCTGCTCGTAGGACCTCCCGATCTCGCTTACGACATTGGAATCGACCTCGCCGGTGTTCAGGAGCGCGTCGGAGATGAGCAACATCCGGCGATTGCGACCCTCGACCTCCGCGTGTGACTTGGCAACACGGTAGCCCTCGGTCAAGCCGGCGTTGAGGTCGGTGGAACCGCGCGGCCGAAGGGCGTCGATCACGTCGGCGAAGAGGCTCGGGTCGTCGCGGCCGACCACGAAGTTCTCCAGCGGCGTGCAGATGGAGCCGTCGAACAGCACGACATCCAGGCGATCTCCTCGTTGAAGCTGGCTATTCATCGTGGTCAGGCCCCGCTTCAGGTACTCCATCCTCCCCTCCGCATCCATCGAGCCGGAGCGGTCGAGCACGACGGTGAGGTCGAGTGGCTTCCGCTCCGGGGTGACGCCTTTGACCGCAAACGCCAGCGAAACCGTGTTGTCACCTGTCTGTTCGGCCGAAGCCATGACGCTGAACGTGTCCCCCGCCGGGACCTCCGTGGTGTCGAAGCTGAAGTAGTTCAGCAGCTCGTGGGGGCGGATCTGGCTCGTCGTGACCGGCCCGCGGTTCTCGACCGCCCACAACAGGCGCTGCGCCGACGCCAGCGACATCGAGTCGTCGTTGCTGAGGTAGGTGGTGCCTCCCCAGTCGAAGCGGCTCGCATCGGCAGAGGCTAGCGCATCGGTCGACCTCTTCCCGATGGGCTCAGGCGCCATCTCCTGGTCGCCAGCATCAAGCCTGAGCCTGGCTTTTTCCTGAGAGTTTCCTTGCTTCTTGGCAGGAGCACCTGCGTCCTTGTCGGCCATGCCTACGTCGGCGGGGCCGGAGAACTCCGCCGCCGCCGTGCCGCCCATCGTTCGGGCCATCGGGTCGGGACTCGGAGGCGAAGCCACTGCTTCGGGGAGCGACTTTGTTGCGACTGCGGAACGCTGCGAGGCTGCGGGGGCCGCGACCCCGCGGCCGCGTGACGAGGTCCCCGATGCCCCACTGCTGGAATTTGACGTCCGCCCGCGGCGCTCGCTTGCGAAGCACTCCCGGGTGACCGCCGCCGCCGCAGGGAGGAGCACGGGGCGCGGGACTTCTGAGACGGTCACCTCAGGGACCATGGTTCCCGTCTTGGCGTCCAGCGAGGGCGGAACCGCCTCGGCTGTGACCTCGGCCGGGACGGATTTCGAAGCACAGGACCAGAGGATGAGGGAGAGAAGCATGCGGACTCCGGGGATTCGGGGCCAGAACGGGGCTCCCGTGCCGGCCTTACACCCCCCGCGGAAGAATCCCGACGGCGCGGACTGCCGCGGTTCGCGATACGCCGTCGCCGCCATGAATCCCCGCCGCGTTCTTGTCTCCCTCCGCGACCCCACGGACCCGATGTCGCGCCAAGAGCTTCGGTGCTTCGCGGAGTCTTCGGGGATCGCCGACCTCGAGATCGCCTACGCCAGCGCCGGTCAGCTGGACGACCGTCTGATGGACGAAGCGGGGCTCCTGTTTTTCGGGGGCTCCGGCGCCTACAGCGTACTCGATACCCACCCGTGGGTTCAGTCCATGCTCGATAGGCTGGTAGAAACCGTCGATCGCCGCATTCCGGCGTGGGCCAGCTGCTTTGGCTTCCAGGGACTCTCGCTTGCGCTCGGCGGCGAAGTGAATCGCGACGATTCTCGGCAGGAGCTGGGTGCCTTTCCCGTGGACCTGACCGATGCCGCCACCGCCGACCCGCTGTTCGCCCACCTGCCCCGCACGCTGGATGTGCAGCTTGGCCATCACGATCATGTGGACCGCCTTCCCCCCGGCGTCACGCTTCTGGCCACCGGTCGCAGGGTTCGCCATCAGGCGTTCAAGGTCGATGCCGCGCCCTTCTGGGCCGCCCAGTTCCACCCCGAGCTGCGCAAGGCCACCACCACGGAACGATGGAACTACTACCGCGAACATTACGCTGGCGATCCGGCCGAAGCGGCCCGCATCGATGCGGTGATGGCCGATGGTCCCGATACCGAGGTGGCGCAGACGATCATGCGTCGCTTCACGGCCTGGGTGGAAGCCAACCCACGTTGTTGAGGGTGGCTACTGCGTGGTGCAGCGGTGGGTCGCGGTGTCACAGACCAGCGTGACCGGGTGTTTGTCGAGGAGAGTCAGCGGCGTTTCGCTTCGAGCCACCTGGCCATCCGGAAACGTGGCCACCCAGGGATAGTTCCCGACGGCGAACCAACCCGGCGGCAGCGTGCGCTGGCCGATCGTGAAGGCCACCGTGGCTTCGCCCACCACCTGGATCTTGGCCCCCGGCGGGTACACGGCCCGCTCCAGAGAATCGACTTCCTGGGAAGGATCCAGGAGGGCTTTGGTCATTCCGAGCGTGAGTACGACCACGATGGCAACCGCCGAAACAAACCACACCCGGACGACAGGGAGGGACATGCTTCCTCGGGACCGGCCGAGACGTAACCCGGGCCCACGACGCGCCGCCCGGCTATGTCCCGCGAATGCTGCTGACGCTGTGGTTTGCGTGTACATGCGGTTCGCAGCCTCTCGCCGTTGTGGAGGCCTCCGCCTTTGCAAACGTAGGGGCTGCTGAGGTCACGGAGGCCCTGCACGGGGATGGGCGCAGCTACCTACGCATTTCGGAGGCGTCCTACGACTTCTGGGTGTCGGTGCCTGCGCTCGAGGTCAGGGTGGGCGATTCGATCCTGCTCGGGACGGGGCCGCTGCGCGAACACGTTCACAGCGCCGACCTCGGCCGCGACTTCGATGCGATGACAGAGATTGAAGCTGCAAAGGTTGGGAAAGTCGCCGATGCGATCCTTGCCCCGCCCGCCGGCGGCATCGCCATCCAGACTGTGTATGCGCAGAAGGCGGCCCTGGCGGGAACGCCGGTGAAGGTGCGCGGTCGGGTCGTCAAGGCAAACCTGGGGATTTTCGGAAAGAACTGGTATCACCTACGCGATGGGTCGGGCGTTGAAGGCTCGAATGACCTTGTGGTCACGACTTCGGCGGAGGCCCGTCTTGGGGACACGGTGGTGGCGGAGGCGCCGCTCACCATCGATCGCGATTTCGGCTTCGGCTACTTCTTCATGGTCATTTTGGAAGATGCGAGCGTGGCCGTGGAGGGTGCAGTCGCGGTGGTGCCCCCGACCGCGGCACCGCCGGTAGCGGAGGCCCAAGCACCCTTGGTGGCGGCGGCCGCCCACGCTGTCAACCCCCAACCTCGCCAGGCCGGCCTTCCCCCGGCACCGACCCGAAGCGCGTTTGGGCTCGAGATCGGGGCGGCCGATGAGGCGGGACTCGCCGTCTGGGCGGCCGCCCGCAAGCTCACCTGCACCAGCCAGCCGGCGGCGCGACGCGCCACCCTGCGCACCGAATGCAACGGAGGCCTGGCCACCACGACGTTCCCCGAGCGCAGCAGCTCAGGAAAATACACTCAGCTCCTGCTTTCGCGTACGGAAGCGGGGCCGTTCCATTACTTGTCGCTGACTCGACGCTACTCCATTCCGGCGCAGGCCGGTCGAGAGTTCGAATCCACACTCGCTACGCTCAAGGTCGCCTTCGGGGAGCCCACCCAAAGCCGCCCCTTCGATGCCACCCGGCTAACCGGGCGGATCGTGAGGTTCGCGGCCGGTTGGTCTTTCAGCGACCTCGATGTGCACCTCTCCCTGTTTCGAGCGACCGGCGAAAGCATCACGGTCACGGAGACCTGGTCGGTTCCTGGGGTTGAAGCCGGCGTCGGCGCCCGCGCGGGCACGACCGGGCACGGCGAGATCGCGGCCAAGCCAGCGGGGTGGAACCCGCACGTGGTTGAGCCACCCAGCGGCGGTCAGCCCGGCAAATAGCCGCGGCCGACCAGCAGGGTGTGGATGGGGTGTTCCGCGTGCAAGCCCACGAGGCGCCGCAGCAGGTCGTCCAGCGCTTCGACACGCGAGCGGCCCAGGTCGACCGTGTAGGTGACCCCCCGCCCGCCCCGCTTCACATCCGGGTCGCTGACGTAGTGGAAACGTTGGGCGTCCCGCGTGCCGAACGCGCCTTCGAAGCCCGCGTGGTACCAGTCGCCGATGAGCGGGTCCAGGGCCTCGACCCCCCCTCCCGCCGCGAAGAGGATCGAAATGGGGAGCTGGTCCCAGGGGCATTGACTGGAGATCAGCAGAGCGAACGGAACGCCCCCCACCCCGAAGGTGGTCGGCGCCTGCGACAGCGGCTGGTATTCGGCGAGCGCCACCACCATAGGCTGATCCCCCACCTGACCGACCTGGGAGGTGTTCGGGTTCACGAGATCGACCCGTACCGCGGCGTAGGCCCGCGCCCCCTCCGGAATGTTCGGCACCACCCGTCCATCCGCGGTGCGGGTCATCCGTGCGGCCTCGGCCACCCAACCCAGGCGTTCCTGTTCTTCCGCGTAGTGGTTGAACATTTCCACATAGGACTCGCGATGGGCGACCAGGAATTCTCGCGGCTGGATGTTGTGGCGGACAAAGCGCGCCACATCGTCTGCGTAGGCGCGTGCGCCCGCCAGGAAGTCTGGGGAATCGGTCCCTTCTGACAGGTAAGACTCGAGCTCCGCCAGACCTTCGGGGATGCGGCCGAGCGCAAGGAGCAGATGGGCGAGGGCCTGGCGAGCGCGGGGATGCCCCACCGAATCGCTCAGGATTCGTCGGTACTGGGACTCGGCGGCCGCGGGCGCGTCGAGGTCCTCGTGGGCCGCGGCGAGGCCCAGACGGAAGCCATCGCGCATGGCGGTGAAGTGCGGACGTTCTTCAAGAGGCCGACTGATAACCAGCGCGTCCACACGCGATACAGCTTCTTCGATAAGGCGAACCGCGAGTTCAGGTTCGCCGAGCTGGAGGTGAACGACCCCGAGCGCGTGCAGCAGGTCCACCCGGTCGGGCGCGGCCTCGACGGCACGGAGGAGCATCTCGCGTGCGGCGCGCGGGTCGCCCTGGTCAAGCTGCTTCAGCGCCTGTTCGGCGAGGGCTTCGGGGTTCACGTCGGTCATGACGCGGAAGCTAACGCAAGGTTAGCCCTCGCCGATGGCCACCGAAGAAAGCGACGAGTCTGTTCCCCGCACCGCCGCGACCACGCTCCGTTCCGTCGTTCCCAGCTTGGAAGCCCGGCTTGACGTGCCGATCAAGTGTCTGGATCACGGCTTCGTTCGGGTGGTCGACTACTTCGGTGACGACGCCGCGATCGTGCAGGCCGCGCGCGTCTCCTATGGCGCCGGCACCCGGAAAGTCTCGGAGGACCGTCAGCTCATCCGCTACCTCATGCGGCACCGGCACACGACGCCGTTCGAGATGTGCGAGATCAAGTTCCACATCAAGCTCCCAATCTTCGTGGCGCGGCAGTGGATTCGGCACCGCACGGCGAACGTGAACGAGATCAGCGGGCGCTATTCGGTGTTCACCGATGAGTTCTACCTACCCCAGCCGCACGAGCTGGCGAAGCAGTCTACCGACAACAAGCAGGGCCGGGGCGAGCCCTTGACGGACGAGGAAGCCGAGGCGGTGCGCGCCACGATCGAAGGGGCCAGCCGACAGGCGTATGCAGACTACGAGGAGCTCATTCACGAGCGTGGCGTGGCCCGCGAACTGGGGCGCGCCGTGCTCCCGGTCAACTACTACACCGAGTGGTACTGGAAGATCGACCTGCACAACCTCCTGCACTTCCTCGCGTTGCGGCTGGACCCGCACGCTCAATACGAGATCCGCGTATTCGCCGAGGCCATGGCGAGCTTCGTGCGGGATTGGGTGCCCACGGCGTGGGACGCGTTCGCGGATTACCGTCTGGGCGCCGTAAGCGTGTCCAAGCCGATGATCGACGTGCTGCAACGCCGCCTTCGGGGTGAGGTCGTCACGCGGGAGCAGAGCGGGCTCAGCAAGCGGGAGTGGGAGGAGATGTGGACCGCGCTCGGCGGCGAACCGTAGCGGTCCGGGATGGTGTAGACTTCGCCCCGGTGCTCTTCCTCCTCGCCTTCCTCGCCCCCTCCGCGTTCGCTCGCGACTATTACACCTACACCGCGCCGGATGGCACGGTGGTGCTCACCGACTCCCCCGATCACGATGGCTTCGAAAAGTGGTGGAGTGAAGCGACCCCTGGCGTATTTCTGCCGAATGGCGTGCCGATGCCCCGCCTGGACCGGATCGCCAACCTGGACAGCTACGACGCGTCCTTCACCGAGGCCGCCCGTCGCACCGGCCTTCCGGCGGAGCTGTTGAAGGCCGTGGCCGTGGCTGAGAGCCGAATGAATCCCCACGCGGTGTCCAGGGCGGGCGCCAAGGGTCTGATGCAGTTGATGCCGGGTACGGCTTCGTTGCTGGGAGTGACTGATCGGCTCGATGCCCAGCAATCCATCCGTGGCGGCTCAAACTACCTCGCGACGCAGTTCGGCCGCTTCGGCACCTATGAACTGGCGCTGGCCGCCTACAACGCTGGTCCAGGAAATGTCGAGAAGCATTCGGGCATCCCTCCTTTCAAGGAGACACGCACCTACGTCGCGCGGGTGATGGGCCTCTACCAGCACTTTCGGGACAACCGCCGGATGGCGCGGTAGGCGGGGCGTCGAGGTCGTCGTTGCCCACCGTTCCCTGGTACCGCCGCCCCGGCTTCACCAACCTGCCAATGCTCATCACGCTCGGGCGCTGCGCGGCGGTGCCGGTGATGGTGGCTCTGTTGTGGACGACCCCGGACCGTACCCGCGCAGTCGTGGCCATGGCCGTGTTCGTGACGGCCATGATCGGCGACGTGCTCGATGGCTGGCTGGCCCGAAAGTGGGATATTCAGAGCGTTGCAGGCGCATTCCTCGACCCGATCGCCGACAAGCTGATGGTGCTGGCGGCGCTGGTGATGATGATCCCGCTCGGTTGGGTGCCGGCCTGGATCGTGCTGGTGCTGGAGTCGCGGGAGCTGCTTATCGGCGCGCTTCGACAGATCGCAGCGAGCGAGGGGCTGGTGATCGCAGCCGGAAGCCTTGGTAAGTTCAAAACGGCGTACCAATCCACCGCGCTGGGCTTCCTGCTGTGGCACTACACCACCCCGGTCGGCATGCCCGGCTACATGTCCAGCATCGACGTTCACACGGTGGGAACGGCACTGCTTTGGCAGTCGATGATCTTGAGTGTGGCGAGCGCGTTCACCTACAGCCGCGACTTCTACAAGCACCACCAGCGGCAGAACGCCGCTTCGCCCGCGGTCTAACTGGCGATCTTCAGCTTGTAGCTGGTGGCGCATGAGGCGGCGGGCCAGCTGATCGGGTACACGCGGACATAGAAGTCGTCGTCGCCGTCGTCGAAGCGATCGCTGGTGAAGTCCGCCCCGATGGCGCCATCGCCGCTGTCGCTGTTCAGCAGGCTTCCCCCGCCGTCGTAGAGCTCGATCACATAGTCGCCCGCGACATTGAGGCCGGTCGCGCTGGTGGTCACGATCACGTTGTCCCAGAACTCGTCGTTGGCATCCCAACGGAACCAGTCTTCGTCGGTGGCATCGGAAAAGGTGAGGCCGCTAAGCTCGATCGCGGAGCCGGACCAAAGCCCGCCGCCATCCACATCGCCCAGACTGTAGGCCGTGGCCATGGTGTTGTTGGGCTCGTAGGTGTCCCAATACGGGTCATTGAGCATGCCATCGCAGTCGTTGTCGATGGCATCGCAGATGTCGACTTCGGCGGGGGAGAGGGTGTCGTCCGTGTCGTCGCAGTCGCCCCCGTACTCGGTGTAGCCATCGCCATCGTCGTCGCGGGCCAGGGGGTCATCGATGTTTACGACAAGGGAGTCGCGACCCATGTTTCCGTCGAGATCCGTGGCGGTGAGCGTGACCACATGGGTGCCGCCCAGCAGCGGGGTGGCGAAGGTCGTGTCGCCGTTGGAATCGGGGAGCGCGGTGCTCAGCGCGCCCTGGATGTCGCTGGTCCATTCCACTACGACCTGTTCGGGGGCCGTCGTGTCATCGGAGACGTTTCCGCGGAACGTGATCGAATCCACGGTGTCGAACCAGGCGCCATCCGCGGGCGAGGAGATGTTCACCAACGGGACGTTGTCCTGGATCACCTCGAAGTTCACGGTTGCAGAACCGCGCTTGCCTTCGCTGTCCAGCGCGATGACCGTGAGCGCGTGAAAACCCAAGGTGTGGGGCTGGAAAGGGACTTCCAGCGTGCCGGTGGCCGCGGGGTAGCCGGTCCAAAGGATGCCATCCACGTCGTCCAGAACCTCGACGGGGAGCATGGCCGGGCTGTCTACGTCGTCGGTGACGGTGCCGAGCAGGTTGATCGTCGCGGACGAGCCCACCTGTTCCCCTTCTGAAGGATTGAGGAGCACGATCGTGGGTGCGCCTTCCTGGTTGGTGCCGTTCCCGACCTGCAGGCCGATGCTGGCGCTGGCGGAATCCCCCACCGCATCGGTGGCGATGAGGGTGATGACGTGCAGCCCCGTGGAAAAATCGTTCTTCGCGAGGTGCATATCGCCGTTGGCATCAGGCACCGTGGTATCAAAAGCGCCGTCCAGACTGCTTTCCCAGGTGATCTGAAGCGACTTGTAGGTGGTCTGGCCATCGCGAGCCACACCGTACAGTTCGACTAGCGCACCAGGATCGACCGTGGTTCCATCGGCCGGCGAGATGATGGAGACGGCGGGCGGCGTGTTGTACGACTGCACACCCGCTTCGGTGCACGCGAGGAGGGAGAGCACGAACATTCGCGGAGTCTACCCCAGATCACAGCGAATCGACGTAGCGTGCGACACCCTCCCGAAAAGGCATCGTCGGGGACCATCCCAACCATTGTTTGGCCACGCTGGGATCGGCATGCGTAACCGGCACATCGCCCTCTTGAACCGGCAACCATCGGAGCGTGAGGGGGCGACCCGTGGCCTCGGCGACCGCGGCGAGCACCTCGGTGAGCGGCACCGGGTTCCCACCCCCCAGGTTCACGATTCGGCAGCCCTGTGCCCGGTCGAGCCCGCGAATCAGCCCATCCACCGTATCGTCCACCCAGGTGTAGTCGCGGAGCGAAAGGCCATCCCCGAACACGGGAATAGCCTCGCCGGCCCTGCTGAGGGCGACGAACTTCGCTATCGCCATGGCCGGGCGCTGGCCCGGTCCGTACACCGTGAACAGGCGGGCCACCGTGACATCCAGCCCGGACGCGAAGCAGAAAAGCTCGGCGGCGCGCTTGCTCGCCGCGTACGGGGATGCGGGCCGGTCGGCCGCATCGGCTTCCCGGAACGGACCTGCCGCAGCACCGTACACCGAGCTGCTGGATGCAAACACCATCCGACGAACCTGCCGTCTTGCCATGGCGGTGAGGAGGTTCACGGTGCCCACCACGTTGTTCCGCACATAGGGTTCGGGAGCAAGCAGGGACTCGCGCACGCCGGCCCGGCCCGCGAGGTGGCACACGCCCTCGATGCCATCGAGCGCGGCAAGCACGGTCGCTTCATCGCATACGTCGCCGCGAATCAGCTCTGCCCCCGCCGGGGATGCCTTCAGGGCGGGGTCGTAGGCATCGTCGAAGTTGTCGAGGACGCGCACCCGGTCCCCCCTCGCCAACAGCGCGGCGCACAGGCGCCGCCCGATGAAACCTGCGCCGCCAGTGACCAGGACGTTCATGACGCGGTGCGGGTAACCGCCCCGCTACGCCCCGCCCGCGAGGAAGCGAAGGCAATCGTCGTGGAGCAGGCAACGGTCCACTTCGGCCTCGATGCGAGCTCGCTGGGCCGCAGCGCGCTCGTCGAACCCGGTCCAGAGCCCGTAGTAGTCCCAGCAGCGCGCCAGCGCTTGCCGGTCGAGGTTGCCTGTTCCCCGCGCCACATGCATCCACGACGCCCAGTTGAAGGGGTTGGGATTGCCGGCCCGGTCGTGCGGGTCGCCGAACCACTCACGCACCCCGCCCTCGCCCAGGGCCTTGCGGACGGCCTCGGGCATGACCGTGCGGTCGCGGAAGGTGGACCAGAACGGGGTGTCGCGGCGCCGACCCAGGTAGTGAAGATAAACGAAGTCCGCCGAGCGCTGGTGCAAAACACCGAACCACTGGTTGAAGGCATCGCGGGAGGCTTCGTCGGCGGTGGGAAGCCCGGTTCGAAAGAACTGGTTGAGGGCCAGGACGCTCGTCCAGATGGAGGTGGCCTCCAGCGGTTCTAGGAAGCCAGCCGCCACGCCGATCGCCACGCAGTTGTGCATCCACGGCCGCGTGCTCCAGCCGGCGGAAAAGTCGATGGCTCTCGGGGTGTTGAGTCCGGGACCGAAGCGCTCGACAAGCTCGGCGCGGGCGGTGTCGTCGCTCACGAACCGGGAGTCAAAAACGTAGCCACACCCCAGGCGGCCCTGCACAGGAATGACCCAAAGCCATCCGTGACGCATCGCAATACTTTCGCTGTAGGTTGGCGTATCTCCTTTATTGTCGACAAAAAATGGGATGGCGCGACTGCATGGAAGGCTGGCCGACACATCTCGCCAGGGAGCCTCCAAGAGCTTGCCGAGGACCAGACGGGCGAAGCCGCTGCAGTCGAACAGGAGGTCGCAAGGGAGGGCGCGGCCGTCGGCGAGGCGCACGGAGGTCACGTTGCCGTTGGCCGCCTGGTCGAACCCTACGCACGTTTGCTCGACCCGAACGACGCCGCGGGCGACGCCTTCGCGGGCCAACAAGCCTGCCAGCCGCACTGCGTCGAAGTGCAGCGCAAACGCACCCCGCGGCTGCAGATGGCTGAGCGGGTCGGCCGCAGGATCGATGTCGGAGGTGGCGCGCCGCGCCAAAACCACGCGGTTGCGTTCGCAGGCGCGTGCGGGAAAGGCGATGTCGGCCTCGGCCCAGGGGCGGTCGGGGTGAAGGAAGGCGATGTCCGGCTCGGGCGTGACCTGGTCGGCGAAGGGGTGGTAGTACGCCGCCCCATCGCCGTTCCAGTCCGTGTGCTTGAAGCAGTTCTTGATTGTCGCACCGGCCTCGCGCACCAGTCGCGACACAGGAATGCCGACCGTATCGAGGAATCCAGTCACGAACTGTGGCGTTGTCCCTTCACCAACACCGAGGATGCTGGTTTCCTTGCTCTCCACCACCGTGACGCGCGCGCCCGGCAGGAACTCCCGCGACATCAGCGCGCTCATCCAACCCGCGGTGCCGCCTCCCACCACCACGACGTCGCGCACGCCGGTCTGGGCACCCCCCGAAGGCCATGCGAGCGGGTTCGGTGGCATCCTACCAGAGCGACCGGAATCGTTCAAAAAGCGTTGTTTGTCGGCTTCGTAAGCTGACCTCGCGCCCATCGATCCACGCCCGCCTCATGCGGGTCATAGGCTGGATCGGGTCGCCATCGGCGATCGCGAAGGTGGCCGCCCGCCCCGCGACGACCGACCCGATGGGAAGATCCCAGATCGAGGCCGCGTTGTGTCCGCAGGATGCGGCGATGGCGGCCGCGTACGGCAGTCCGTGGGCGATGGCCACGGCCGCTTCGGTCGGAAGGTCGCGGAGGGTGTGGCCGCCCCCCTGCCGCAGCACCAGCTTGACCCCGGCGGCGTGAAGAACGGCCGGGTTCTCGTAGGCGGCGTAGAGCGTTTCCCAGTCGCCTGGCTGGGTTGTGGTGGGGGCCAGCAAGACGGGAAAGCCGCTGTCTGCGATCTCGCGGGCCACGAGGTGCCCTTCCGCGCAGCCAAGCAGCACGGCGTCGAGCTTGAACTCCTGCGCGAAGTCGATGGCCGCGAGAATGTCATCGCAGCGATTTGCGGCCAAGATCACCTTCACTTCCCGGTTCGCGATGGCGTGCCAGGCCGCCTCGGTGCGGGTGAGAACCGGCGGATCTTCGTCCTTCTTCTTCTTCTTCTTCGGGGGTTCGGGCGGCTTGTTGGCCTCCATCATCTCGCGCAGCTTCAGCGCAAGCCCCATGCGGGTTCGGGCCTGATTCGGGAGGGAGCCGAGCCCCCCCCTGCCTAAATTGAACACCACGCCCGCCGAGGACTTGAGGGTGGCTTCCGCCACCGAAGCACCCGCGAACCGCATCCACGCGGCCTGACCGCTGATCACGCCCCCGCCGGGCAGGCACAAGCCTCCAAGCACCCCTTGCCGCCGCGCCACCGCGATGGCCGCGCTTGCCGGGTTGTAGCTTTGTTCCACATGGATCGCGGGGAGGAAGGCGTCGGTGCCTTCGGACTCGTCGTGGGTTGCCGGCTCCAGATCGATCTCCCACAGGCCGATCGGGCTGCCCCCATCGAAGAAGCCGGGGAAGATGGTGGCCCCTGCCAGGTCCTCGCCCCCCTTCACGCCGGGGCCGACCTCGAGGACCTTCCCTCCTTCGACGCGCAGTCCGCCTGCGACCTCGGACCCATCGCCGACCAGAATGCGGGCGTTTGAGAAGGTGAAGGTGGCCTCGGCCCCCAGTACGTAGCCCCCGCGGTCTGCGGGACGCTGGTCCCACGCTGCCGGCGGCACCGGCGAGGTGATCGTGCCCGATGTGGTCGCGACGGCGGGTGGAAAGGCAGTGGCAGGGCGTGAGGCAACCAGCGCCCCGAGTGCCCCGACGCCCCCAAGGAGATCACGGCGACTAACGCGGCCCATTTGGGGTGCCCTCCTGTGCCCGATCGTAGACCACCGCGCCATCCACCCAGGTGCGCATGCAGCGGGAGGTGCCATCGAGCGGGAACTTGTCGAACAGGGCGAGGTCAGCGGTTTTGCCCACCTCGATGCTGCCCACCAGCGAATCCACGCCAAGCAGGCGGGCCGGGTCGAGCGTGATGCTCTCAAGCGCGTCGGCCTCGGTCATGCCGTACCGCACCATCTTGGCGGCCTCGATGTTGAAGCGTTGAATGTGGCTGGCGGAATCGCTGTGGGTCGCGACAGGAACGCCCACGCTGGACACGAGCGCCGCGCCCTCGGGGATCCCATCCCAGGCCTCCAGCTTGAAACCCCACCAATCCGGCCAGGTAGCGATCCCCGTGCCATGGGCGGCGAGCAGGTCGCGCACTTTGTAGGCTTCGAGCGCGTGGTGGATGGTCACGATGCGAAACCCGAACTCGTCGGCAACGCGGAACCAGCCGGCGATGTCGTGTGACTGATAGCAGTGTAGGTTTACTCTAATCTTTCCTGCCAAGACATCGGAAAGTACGTCCAGGTCGAGGTCGGCGGGCGGTGGTGCCTTTCCGGTTCGGGCTGCCGAATATTCCTTCGCCTTTTGGAGCTCCTGCCGAAGCATGGCGATTTCGCCCATTCGCGTCTGCACCTGGTCGTCGTCGGTCGATTCCCCGTACACCCGCTTCGGATTTTCCCCGCACGCCATTTTGATGGAGCGGGGTGCCTCTGCAAAAACCATGGGGTCTACGGTGCGACTTGGCCGCAGCTTCAGGACCACGGCCTGCCCCCCGATCAGGTTTGCCGAACCGGGCAGCACCTGAATGGTGGTTACGCCACCCGCCCGCGCACGCGGAATCGCGGGGTCCTCGGGGTCGAAGCTGTCTTTGGCCCACACCCGCGGCGTGAATGGCGAGGTGGCCTCGTTGCCATCGCTGTTTCCGCTCCCCCCCGGCCAAGGGTACACCCCCATGTGGGAATGCAGGTCGATGAGCCCCGGCATCAGGTACTGACCGCTGGCATCGAGAGTGGTCAAGCCTGTGGGAACTTCGCCGCCAACCTGCACGATCTTTCCCCCATCCACGATGACCGGGGTGTCTGAGAGCGCGGGGCCGGAGATGGGGAGCACCGTGGCGTGAACGATGGCGAACGCGGCGGAGGAAAGGGGCATGGGGGCAGGAAGGTAGCACCGGGAGCTGGGTGGCGTCGAGCGGGGGCGCTACATGCCGGAGGGACTGACTGCATGAAGGAAGACCTCGACCGCCCCCTTCCGTTGCGCCGCGCCGTGGAGGAGGCGCTGGCCATCTTCGGGCAGGGATTCGTTTCCCATCCAGACAACGGGGCGCTTCGCGCGGTGCTGGTGGATGGATCGTTGGGCGGGAAGGAACTGTTCAACCAGCTCGTGCGGCTCGTGTACCGGGTGATTTTTCTGCTCACGGTCGAGGACCGGGAGCTGCTGCACCTGGAAAGCACCTCGGTGGCGGCGCGGAAGCGGTATCGGGAGGGATACCGTATAGGCCGGCTACGCGATCCGCGGGAACACAACGGTATTTGGGAGTCGATCAAGCGGGTTTTCCGCGGTGTGGGGACCGGCGATGCCCGGCTCGGGCTCCCTGGGCTCGCCGGCATCTTCAAGGCGGACCGGTGCCCGGCTTTGGACGCTGCCGCGCTGGACGACCGCTCGGCGCGGCTCGCCTTCGCCGGCCTGTTGCGGCTGAACTGGCGGGACATGGCCTCGGAGGAGCTGGGCGAACTCTACGAGGGACTCCTGGAGCTGGTGCCGCAGGCCTCCTCGGAGTCGTTCGCTTTCGCGGGCCGGGAGCCGGAATCCCCGAATCGGAGGCACGCCACAGGGACCTACTACACGCCGGTGGGCCTCGTGCAGGTGCTTCTGGACAGCGCGTTGGAGCCGGTGGTGGCGGAGGCAATTGAGGCGAACCCGAGCAATCCATCGGCGGCCGTGCTGGCTTTGGCCGTTGTGGACCCTGCGTGCGGCTCTGGACACTTCCTCCTTGGTGCGGCTCGCCGGCTTGCCGCGCATGTCGCCCGATGCTCGTGCGCGGGCACGCCCACCCCCGTCGAGCACCGGCTGGCGATGCAAAAGGTGGTGCGACAGTGCATTTTTGGGGTGGACCTGAGCCCGATGGCCGTAGAATTGTGCCAGATGGCGCTGTGGTTGGAGGCGGCCGATCCCGGCCTGCCCTTGGACTTTGCCGCCGCGAACGTGCGTGTCGGGAACGCGATCCTTGGCGCGACCATCCAGGCGATGGGCGGAGGCAGCTCGGAGAAGAAGCGCGCCGACGCCTGGTGCGCATCGTTGGTCTCTACGAAGCCGCGGTCCCAAAGTGTGGAAGCCTTGAGCGCCGAGCACCAGTTTTTCCACTGGCACATTGCTTTTCCAGCGGTGTTCGCGCGTGGTGGATTCGACGTCGTACTGGGAAACCCGCCGTACTTGAACCAACTGGAGTCCGATACGGCGGTAAGTCGCGGGGCTCGCCGCCTCCTCGTCGCGACCTTTGGCCCGATGAAGAAGCCCTTCACTGACCAGGCGACGTTGTTCCTTGTCGCGGGCCTTCGGTTGCTGCGTCCAGGCGGGCGCCAGGCGCTCGTGCATCCCTTGTCGTGTTTCGCCGCGGCCGACGCCGGACCTGCGCGGCGACACCTTGCCGAGCAAAGCTCCATCGCGAGTCTCTGGATGACTACGGAACACATCTTCCCCGCGTCATCCGTGTTTGTCGCGTCGGTGTGCCTGGTGAAAGGGGGCCCTCGAATCACCCAGGTCTCCCGCCGTTCCTCCAACCGCTTCCTCCCCGCGGAGAGCCTGAGGGTGGACATGGATGCGCTGGCTGCCGAGTCGACGTGGGGGCAGCTGGTCGCCGACCTGTTCGGGGTGCCCCCCGTGACTCTTTCGGGTCCGCGCCGGATTCGGGATATCGCCGGAGCGACGGCGGACTTTCGCGACCAGTTCTACGGCCTGGCACCGCACATCGTGGAGGACGGTCCGACGACACCCGAAGCGCACTTTCCACCGTTGATCGTGGCCGGCCTCGTGGACCCGGCGGTGTGCCTTTGGGGCCAACGCAGCTGTAAATTCGCCAAGAAGACGTGGCAGCGCCCGAGGGTCGATCTGGCGAGCTTGAATGCGGCCGTTCTCCTTGCCGGATGGGCGCAGGGGAGACTCGTTCCCAAGATCGTCGTGGCCACGCAGACCCGCGTCGTGGAAGCCTTCGCCGACCCCACTGGTGCCGTGATCAATACGGTGCCTACGATCACGGTCACGCCTACCTCTCCGGAGGATCTGTGGCGGCTGCTGGCGGTGCTTTTGTCTCCGCCGGTGTCTGCGTGGGCGCTGGGGCGCTACGCGGCCAGCGCGCTTTCGATGGGTGCCATCAAGCTCAGCGCCACCCAGCTCGGCCAGATTCCCCTACCCACCGCGATCGCCCCGTGGGACGAGGCGGCCGTTCTGGTGGAGAAGGCGTCGCGTTCGCGCGACGCTCGGGTGCGCGAGGCCAGCCTTCTCGCGGCGGCGGCGCGGATGTGCGACGCCTATGAAACGCCTCGCGAACCGGTGCTGTCGTGGTGGCGCAGTCGGTACCGGCCGGACTGATCTCGCCGCTACAACCTATAGTTCATCGTGTACTGGGCCAGCAGCGCATCCTGCTCGGCGCGGAGGCCGCGCACCTCCAGCCCCGTGTGGTCCTGCACCGCGGCCAGCGCCGCGGCGTTTCCCGGGTCTTCCATGGCGATCCACAACGTATCGCCATCGCGACGAACGGGGATCACGAGGTACTGGCGCACAAGCCAGGTCGGTAGCAGGTCGAGCACGGTCGCTTCGATGCGCATGCGGGCGAGATCGAGGTCGGGAGCCAGGGCGGGGCCCGGGTCCGCGCCCGAAGCCGAGCTTCCATCCTCGAAGATTGAACCCTCATCCAATCCTTCTCGCGGGACCAGGTCGCCGGGCAGCGGGGAGCTCGACTCGGTGGCGGCGAGGATCTCCGATTCGGGCCTGGCGGCGTGGACTGGGGGGGGCGACGCCGGTGGTGGTGCCGAGTTGTCCATGGCCACGCTCCCCGGCACCGGCCGGCCCGTGAACACCGGCTTGCGTTTGCCGAGGAACGCCGCGAGGCCCTCCTTGGCATCGGGGGCCGTGAACAATCGTTGTTGGAGCTCCCGTTCGATGGCAAGCCCGCTTTCCAGGGGCAGGTCGGCCCCCGCCAGCACCGCGCGCTTGATGAGCCCCACGGCACCGGCGGCCCGCTGAGGCGCGCAGAAGCCTTTGGCATAGGCGAGCACGTTCTGCCACCAGTCATCCCCCGGAAGCACCGCATGAACCAGCCCGATCGCCTCGGCCTCGTCGACCGAGAGGTTTCTTCCTTCCACCATCAGGTGCAGAGCTTTGGCCCGACCGACGATGCGGGTGAGGCGCTGCGTTCCGCCTGTGCCGGGCAGCACGCCGAGGGTGACTTCGGGGAGCCCCACCAGGTTGGGACGGCCCCCGCTTTCCCGCCCGAGACGCAGGTCGCAGGCCAGGGCGATCTCCAATCCTCCGCCGACGCAGTGTCCGTTGAGCGCGGCGATCACCAGCTTGGGCGTATTTTCCAATCGTAGGAGAGTTTCGTTCGCATGCAGGCAAAACGAGTACTTCTCTTCCGCTTCCAGAGACTGGAGGTAGCCGATGTCTGCCCCAGCGCAGAAAAACTTCTCTCCCGCGCCGCGGATCACGACGACATCGATGGCGGTGTCCATGCGGATGTCGCACACATGGGCATCGAGCTCCCGGTGCATTGCGTAGGAATACCCGTTCGCCGGGGGGTTGTTGAGCGTGAGGACCGCGATGCGGTCCACCGTTTCGCGTTGAACCAGCATCAGTCCTCCAGGCATTCGAACAAGGTGGCTACGCCCTGACCGACGCCTACGCAGAGCGTGGCGACTCCGTAGCGAACGTTGCGTTCGCGCATCGTGTGCACAAGCGTGGTGACGATCCGGGCCCCGGACATCCCGAGCGGGTGGCCGAGCGCGATGGCCCCCCCCTTGACATTCACGCGGTCCATCGGCAGGTCTAACATCCGGATCACCGCCAAGGACTGTGCTGCGAACGCCTCGTTCAGCTCCCACAGCCCCACATCGGTCGTGGAGAGGCCCGCGCGGTGCAGGCACCGTTCCACGGCGGGAACGGGGCCGATGCCCATGACCCGAGGGTCCACGCCCGCGGAGGCGCAGGCCAGGATCCGGGCCATCGGCTTGAGGCCCAGGTGCGCGGCCATCCTTGTGCTGGTCACGAGCATCGCTGCGGCACCATCGTTCAGCGTGGAGGAGTTGCCGGCGGTCACGCTGCCCCCCTTGCGAAAGGCCGGCCGCAGCTTCGCCAGCCCGGCTTCCGTTGAATCCGCCCGCGGCCCCTCGTCGCGATCGAGCGGCACTTCCTTCGCGCGCGGAACGGGCAGGATCTCCTTCGAAAAGTCGGCGGCGATGGCGCGGCGATGGCTTTCGGCCGCAAAGGCGTCCTGGTCTTCGCGCGAGATGCCGTAGCGCTCTACGAGGTTCTCCGCGGTCTCCCCCATCGCTTCCAGCGGAAAGATGGCTTCCATCTTCGGGTTCGGAAAGCGCCAGCCCAGCGAACTGTCGTACCCGGTGATGTTCCCGAACTTGGGGGCGACGCCCCCGCGGGCGAAAACATAGGGAGCGCGGGACATGCTTTCCACCCCCCCCGCGAGCATCACATCGGCATCGCCACAGCGAATCGCCCTCGCGGCCTGGTTCACGGCCTCCAACCCTGAGGCGCACAGGCGGTTCACGGTATACGCGGGGGTTGAATCGGGGAGCCCGGCCAGCAGGGTGGCCATGCGCGCCACGTTGCGATTGTCTTCCCCCGCTTGGTTCGCGCAGCCCAGGGCCACTTCGGAGATCAAGGTTGGATCGATGTCGGTTCGCTCCACCACGGCCCGAATCACGAGGGCTGCGAGATCGTCGGGACGAACTTCAGAAAGTCCTCCGAGGAAGCGGCCGATGGGCGTGCGGAGCGGGCTGCAGACGACGGGATGATTCACCAAGGGCCTCGCGTTGCTCGTGCCTATCCCGGTGGCCGTTGGCCACGGCACCAAAGCAACGGGCGGGGTAGGGTGCGGACCCGTGCTTCTGCTTCTCCCTGCGATCCTCTCGACTGCCGCCGCCGAGGAAACACACCTCGTCGGGATGGCGGAGGTGTGGGGCGGCCTTGTGCTTCCCGTGGGCGAAGAGATCGGCCTCTTGTCCCCGGGCTTGCGAAGGCTCGCGGCCGGCGGCGATTGGCAGAGTGGGCAGGGGGTGCAGGCAAGGCTCCTGCTCGATGCGGCACCGCGAGTGCCCGGCGAGGCTCAGGTTTCGGTGCTCGATGCTTGGGTCGCGATTCAGGGTCAGGGTGCTACGTCCTTTAGCGGCCGTATCGGCGTGGCTCGACCCGAGTTCGGCGTGATGAGCGCGTTTGAGTCCGAACGGGTCTACTGGGTGGCCGGCGACTCGGCGGAGCTGGAACGAATCGGGGGTTTTCAGCCGGAATCGGCGTTGAGCGCGACTCTCGGCGCCCATGGGCGAGGGTGGAACGTCGCGGCGGAGGTGGGGGATGCCTTGCCGGTCACCACCACCGGCTCCAACTTCGCGGCCGTGGAGGTCCGGGCGAGGGGCGCATGGGGTTCGGAGGATCGTGCGTTGAGGGGAGGGGCCAGCGCCGCCTACCGCTTGCCGGGGGCTGGCTCCTCGCGGCTTCTGGGCGAGGCCCACGTCGAGTGGCGTGCGTCCAGCATCGGCGTTCTGCTCACCGGCCTTGGTGGCACTGAAGGCCCCGACGCCACCCCGCTCGCGGGCGGCATGTTCACACTCGCTGCGCCGGTTCCTGTCGGCGGTGGGCTTGTGCGCTCCGTGAGCTTCGTGGTGGGCGGCCTGGCGTGGGACCCGACGCTCACGGGCCTTCCCGAGGCGGAAGACGTACCCGACGCCGTGCTCCGCGCGCGGGCGGGCGTGAACGTGCGATGGGGCGGCGTGGACAGTTTGATCACCGGGCTCGGATTCTCGGCCTCCGTGCCGCAGGACATCGCCCAACCGATCGGGGAGAGCCTCTCGCTGGAGGCGGCTTGGCGCTTCTGACCCTCGCGGGGTCGCTGTTGGTCGGCTGCGCCCTGCGCGATGTGCTCCCCGGCCCTGCCGTCGTGACCGGCGCCGCCCGCATGGCGTTCGACGCGGGCAGGTCGCCAACTACCACCGAAGGGTATCCGCTCGTCTACACCTCGGGCCCCGCCGTTCCCTACCCCGTGCTTCCCGTGGCGGTATGGGGGCTTCGTTACGACCTCGACGTGGTGCTGGTCTCCACCCACCCCGACTGGGTGATGCACGAATATGCCAGGATCGATCTGCCCGACGGTTTCGTCTGGCTGGCCAAGGATGCGGGCATGGACCGCGAGCAGACCATCACGGCGGAGCTTCCCGACATTGAGGCCTGGGTCCCGGAGGTGCCGGTGCGTCGGGTTTCGGGCGCGTTGCGGGTGGTCGACACATCCACGGCCACGCGCGCCGACCTTCGCTTTGGCTACACCAACCCGCTCGGACAGGCCGTTGAGGTGCGGTACGAGGGTCGCCTGCCGACTCGGCCTTCACATCCTCGAAACGGAAATACGATGGGGCACAGCCGCGCCAGCGTGGCTGCTCTCCTCGACCTTTTCCTGTTCCGCGTCGGCGGTCGCGCCAGCCTCACCATCGATGGGAAGCCCCAACGGCTGCACCGCCTTTTGGGACTGGTGCCCGAGGTCTATCTGTTGGCCCAGGTGCAAGGTGGCTTCGCGAAAGCCGATTTCTCCATGCGCGAGGCCGACAACGGCTTCCGGGTCGAGCGGCCCTCGGGCGACCAACCCTGGCCCACTGCGGCCAGCGAGGCGTGGACCGTGGGGGCCGATGGCTGGGCGGAGCGGCCCGGACCGGTAACGACCCTCCGGTACCACTTTGTCGGCGGAGAATTGGACCGTGCCCAGGTGGTTCAGGCGGGGGCGGCCGAGCCCTTGGTAAACGTCGCTTTCTCGCCTCGTGTTCCCGATGTGCGGCGGCGTTGGCAGGGCGTTTCCGCCTCCCGTTTCGTCGTGGACATCAACGGGCAGGAAGGGCACGGCACCGGCTGCTTTTCCGCCGAGTGGGTCGATGGCCATGTGGAAACCCGGCTCCAACCTCTGGCACCGCGTTGGTTCGCGGACCGGCCGCTCGGCGGCACCGTGAGCTACGAGGCCGGCACGACCACGGTCATCATCGGTAGATACGTTCAAGAACTGGAGCCCTCATGTGGACAATAGCGGACCGCACCTTCTCCTCCCGGCTGGTGCTTGGCACCGGAAAATACCCTTCCTTCGCGGTGATGCGCGATTGCCATCTCGCGAGCGAAACCGCGATGGTCACCCTTGCGATCCGCCGGGTGGACCTGAGCGCGCCGAAAGGGGAAAACATCCTCGACTTCATCGACCGGGAGCGCATCCACATCCTGCCGAACACCGCCGGTTGCTACACGGCGGAAGACGCCATCCTCACCAGCCACCTTGCCAGGGAGCTTTTGGGCACCTCCTGGATCAAGTTGGAGGTCATCGGCGACCCCGACACGCTGTTCCCGGACGTGGAAGGCACGCTGGAGGCCGCTCGCGTGCTCGTCCGCGAAGGCTTCGTCGTGCTTCCGTACATCACGGACGACCCGGTGGCGTGCAAGCGTCTGGCGGACATCGGCTGCGCCGCCGTGATGCCGCTCGCCGCGCCCATTGGCTCGGGCCTGGGCATCCGCAACCCCTGGAACCTCCAGATCATCCTCGAACAAGCTACGGTACCGGTCATCGTGGATGCGGGGGTGGGTACCGCGAGCGACGTAGCGCTGGCGATGGAGATGGGCGTTTCGGGGGTGCTCCTGAACACTGCGGTGGCCGGCGCCAGGGACCCGGTCCTGATGGCGCATGCGATGCGGCACGGGGTGCTGGGGGGGCGCATGGCGTACGAGGCGGGGCGGATCCCGAAGAAGCTCTACGCGACCGCTTCCAGCCCGATCGAGGGGATCATCGGGCGTTAGCCGGGAATCGTGCGCCTGCGGCCAGCTACAACGCCAACTGCCATCCCCAACGCAACGGCCGCCAAGGTACCAGACCCACTTTCGCACCCGCACCCTTTGGGCTCAAGGATCTGCGCGGTGCCGGTGCATTCGCTCCATGCGGTCCATTCACAGCCATCGCAGTCGCGGGTGCGAACCGTCTCGTCGGAGCAGTCCTGGGTTTCGGACTCATCGCCTTCGCAGGCGCAGTCCCCATCGTCGGCAGGGGTGAGGCTGATGGCATCGATCGCAGCGGTCGTGCCGATGTTTCCGGAGTCGTCGGTTCCATCGCCGATGCGGATCGATTGGGTGCCGCTGGCCGCGAAGTGGAAGGTGCCCACAAACAGCCAGCCGGAGGAGAGGGTGGTTTGGTCCGCGGTGACCGTGTCGGTCACGCCATTGTGCAGCACCGAAACCACCGCTCCGGAGGTGAGATTGTCGGCATCGGGCACCCAAACGGAAACATCGTAGGTGCCGCCTCGCTCGAAGCGCAACGGCCAGTCCACCCCATCGTCGATGGTGGTGGCGGTCTGGTCGACAACGGTGGTGTAGGCGTGTCCGTCGTGCCCTTCGATCGAAGTCAGGGCACCCTCGCCGCAGGCGCAGGAGGCATCTTCCTCGACCACCGTTTCCCCCGTTTGCGCCACCAGGCATGTGCCGCTGCATTCGCCGAGGGTGTGGTAGGCCCAGTCGTCCAGCTGGGCGGGACTGCCGTCGAACACATCCAGGTCCACATCGGTCGAGATGCCGCCGACCGAACCCGTGGCACTGTACTGCCAGAACACCCAGTCGGTCCAAGGGTCGGGTACATAGGGGCATTCCGAGGTCCAGTTGGCGGTCCAAAGAGGGTTTTCCCGCCGGTCGGCCCCGCCCGTCATCGAGCCCCACGCCGAGGCACCCGTGTAGATGATGGGGGTCACGCCCAGCGCACCCTCCACCACGTCCATCCATGTTTGGATGTTGGCGTTCATCTGCGCCACGGGAATGCCCTCGTTGTCGCCCTGTTCCACGTCCAGCGTCGGGGGCAGATCTCCGTCCTGCATCTCACCCATTTCGCTCAACATCAACTGAGCCTGCGCCGTGGGATCGTCGCTACCCGAGAAGTACTGGTAGACGCCGTGCCGAATGCCGACCCTTCGCGATTCGCTCCAGTTGGTTTGGAACTTGGTGTCGTACGTGCCAAGTCCGTGGGACACCCGCATGATCGCGAAATCGATGCCGGAAGCGGCCACGGAGTCCCAATTGATGGTGCTCTGCCAGTAGGAAACGTCGATGCCCTCGGTCAATTCTCCGTTGTCAGCGCACACGCGCGAATACTGGGCGAATGAAGGATCGGCAAACTCGCGCGGCTCGGAGGGCGCGGTCGTACACGCGGCCAGGAGCAGGACCATCTACGGAAGCTGCTTGACCATGTCTTCGTAGGTTTCGGGGCGGCGATCGCGGAAGAACTGCCAGGTCTCCCGGACCTCGCGGATCTGGTCGAGGTCACAATCGGCGACCACGAGCTCGTCGTCGGTCTCGCTGGCGGTCGCCAGGAAGCTGCCGCGCGGGTCGCAGATGTAGCTGGTGCCGTAGAACCTGCCGATTCCCCACGGGGCTTCGGTGCCCACCCGGTTCGAGGCGGCCATGAAGTAGCCGTTCGCCACGGCGTGGGCCGGCTGTTCCAGCTTCCAGAGGTATTGGCTCAGGCCCGCGACGGTCGCGCTCGGGTTGAACACGATCTCGGCGCCGTGCAGCCCGAGCAGGCGCGCGCCTTCGGGGAAGTGGCGGTCGTAGCAGATGTACGCGCCGATGCGGGCGTACTTGGTCTGGAAGGTCGGGTAGCCAAGGTTACCCGGCTTGAAGTAGTACTTCTCCCAGAAGCCGGAGGTCTGCGGAATGTGGTTCTTGCGGTAGATGCCGAGGGTGGTGCCATCGGCATCCAGGATGACTGCCGTGTTGTAGTACACGCCGGCCATGGCTTCCTCGTAGATGGGCACCACCATCGCCATCTGGTATTTCTTGGCGTAGGCACGCAGTCTTTCTACCGTGGGGCCGTTGGCGGGTTCGGCAGCCCGGTACCAGCGCCGGTCCTGGCCGGGACAGAAGTAGGGACCGTTGAAGATCTCCTGCAAGCCCAGGATTTGCACACCGGCTTCCCCCGCGCGGTCGATGAAGGGGAGGTGTTTCTGGAACATCGCCTCCTGGATCTCGGCCACGGGCACCGATTCGTCGTTGATGGGGTTGCTGGCTTGGATCAGACCGATCTTCACGTTCCGGGGCATCGCACCACCTCATGGAACGGACAGGGTAACGCCGGGTGGGGCGATGCGACAGCCCCGCGACGGAAAGCGGGAAATCCACGGGGGGCACCTTGCGGGGGCGCCTCCGGCGCGGAAAGAGTGGCTTTCTCCGGAGCCCCCATGGTCATCGCGTTGTTTCTCGCCTGCTCGGCCACGCCCATCGTGGGCGCTGCCGCGGAAGCCGAACCCGTCGATACGG
>CAMBIK010000025.1 GCA_945867435.1 Klebsiella pneumoniae | reverse complement strand
CCTTCGTTGAGCGGAGGCATGAACTCTGCGGGCAACCTGAATAAAACAGGTATGGTGCCCGCGACGATGGCGAAAGCGCCGGCCACGACCCACCGCCGCCGCCGCACCACAAAGCGCACGACCGGCGTGTAGAGGGTCGTGAGCACGTCTCCCAGCCTGTCCTGCACGGGAGCCGAGATGACTGCTTCCGAGCTGGAGGAACGTCCGCGGGTGAGCAGGATGAGCGCGGGGGTGAGCGTGATGGCGAGCAACGCCGCAAAGAACATCGCCCAGGTCTTGGTCCACGCCAGCGGTGCGAACAGGCGTCCCTCGGCGGCCTCCAGCGCGAACACCGGGATGAACGACACCGTGACCACCAGCAGCGCGAAGAACGCGCTCGGCGCCACTTCTTGCATCGCCCCCACGATCACGTCGTGCCTGGAGCCCTTTCCCCCCTCCGCCCGCCACGCCGCGAGGCGGGTATGCACGTTCTCGACCACGAGGATGCTTGCATCGACCATGGCGCCCACGGCCACCGCGAGCCCCCCCAACGACATGATGTTCACGGTGAGGTGCTGCCCCACGAGCGGGATGAAGGCCGCCAGCACGGCGACCGGCAGCGCGATCACGGGCACCAGCGTGCTGCGAAGGTGGCGGAGGAAGAACAGGATCACGAGGGAAACGACCAGCATCTCCTCGCCAAGCGTTCGCATCAGGGTGGCGACGGCCTCCCGGATGAGCACGGAGCGGTCGTAGACGGTCACCAGCTTCACCCCGGTGGGGAGGGCCCCGCGCAGGGTCTCCAGGCGGGCCTCCACGCGAGAGATCACGTCCAGCGCGTTCACGCCCTGCCTCGCCACGACGATGCCGCCCACGGCATCGCCCCGCCCGCCAAAGTCCGCGACGCCGCGCCGCGCGAGCGGTGCCCACTGCACGTCGGCCACGTCGCGCACGCGGATCAGGTGGTCCAGTGTTGCCGCGCTCCCCCGCTGAGGGGCAGGCGCCATCGCGCTCGTAGAGCCGCCCATGGCGTCCATGCCGCCGGCCCCGGCCGCGCGTGCAGGCGTCGCGGACCGCCCCATCGCCACCAGGATTGGAGCCTCCAAGAGGTCGTCGAAGGTTCGCGCCTCGCTCCGCGTGCGGATCATCTGCTCGTGACCAGCAATCTCGAGCGTGCCGCCTCCCGCAAGCACATTCGCGGCGGCGACCGCTTCGGCCACCTGGGCGTAGCTCACGCCGTGGGCGCGCATGCGGTCCGGGTCGAGCGACACTTCCACCGTGCGCTCCGCCCCCCCCACGGAGGCCACCTCCGCGACGCCGTCGAGCGCTTGCAGGGCCGGCCGAAGAAACGTGTCCTGAAGCGTTCGCAGCGATGCGGGATCGCTCACCCCCCCCTCGTCCACCAAGGCGTACTGGAAAACCCACCCCACGCCGCTGGCGTCGGGACCGAGGCGCGGCTCCACGCCGGTGGGCAGGCGGTCGCGGGCCCTGGCCACGGCCTCTGCGACCCGCGCCCGTGCATCCATCGGCGCCGTGCCATCGGCGAACAGGACGTAGATCGAGCTCATCCCGAGGCCCGACTGACCGCGGACGGTGGTCACGCCAGGCGTTCCGAGCAGGGCGGCGGTGAGCGGGGCGGTGACCTGGTCCTCCATCAGGTCGGGGCTTCGGCCCATCCACTCCGTTGCGACGATGACTTGCGTGTCGGAGAGGTCGGGGATTGCGTCGAGGGGGGCGTTCACGGCTGCGACAGCGCCCAGCACGGCCAGGAGCGCAGAGGCGAACAGGACAACCCAGGGATGGGCCGCTGAGGCGGCGATGACGCGGCTGATCACGCCGGGCGTCGGGGTCATGGTGAGCCCCAAGCGCCGGGACTGTGAATGCGGCTCTCCGCGGCGACGAGGAACGCGCCCGCGGCCACGACGACCTCTCCCTCCATGAGGCCTTCACCCACCACGACCTCGTCGCCGACCCGCGCGCCCACGACCACCTCGCGTGGCGCAAACTGCCCTTGTTTATCCTCGACGAAGACGATTCTCCGGGTGCCCGCGTACACCACGGCGTCCGCAGGTACGACCACGCCCGCTGCCAGCGGGACTGCGGCTTCCACGACCGCGACCGCACCCGGACGCAGCCTTCCGCCCGACCCGGCGACGTCCACGCGCACGCGCGCCACGGCTTCGGCGCTGGCGAGTGCATGAAGCGTGCCCGCGAACACCACGCCTTCCACGCTCGTGGTCGCGGCCATGCCGTCAGAGATCCAGGCGACCTCTTCCCCCGAGAGGTTGGCTTCGATCCACACAGCCCCCGCGTCGGCGATGCGCGCCAACGCCACGCCGGGGGAAGCGGGGCTGCCTTCAACCACGTCCAACGCCGTGATGACGCCGGTGGTCGGGGCGAGCACCGGCACCCGGGCCATCGCGGCTCCCCGCGCCTCCATCTCGCGTACCTGCCCTTCGGTCAGCCCGAGGGCGAGGAGCCGCGCCCGCGCCGAGGGGTGCCCGGCTGGCGGCGAGGCCAGCAAATCGGCCTGGGCCGCGGCGAGCTCGGGACTCTCTAGGGAAAACAGGGCGTCTCCCGCCCTCACGGCCGAACCCACCGACACCCGCATCCCCACGACCGTGCCGTTGGCGCGTACGGCCACATCGCGCTGCCGTCGTAAGTCCCAGCCTACGGTTCCGGCGAAGCGGAGCGTGCGCTGAAGCGACTTTCGCGTGGCTTCCACGGTGCGGACGCCGAAGTGGGCGCGTGCCTCCGCGCCGACCGACACAGCGCCCGTGGCCGTGCCGTTCACCTTCACCAGGTCCATGCCACACAAGGGGCATCGCCCTGGCTGCGCCTGGTGCACCGAGGGGTGCATGGGGCAGGTGTAGTCGGACAATGTCGAGGCGTCGGCCGCTTCCGTGGGTGTCGGAGGGGCGGTGGCATCCTGAGGGCAGGCGAGGAGGAAGGCTGCCAATAAGTGCATTCTCATTCGACCTCCGTTTCGGTTCCGGCAAGTTGACCCAGCGCCATTGCGAGCATGGCCTCCGCTCGGTGCCGCTCGGCGGTGCTCTGGACCAGGCGTTGCGCCGCGTGGGCGTCGTCGCGCTCGGCCGCCAGCAGGTCCGCCAGCGTGCCGCGGTTGGTCTCAAAGGCGATGCGGGCGAGGCGTACACGTTCCGCCGTGAGCGGAAGCATGCTTTCGCGCATGAGGATCTCCATCTGGCTCGCTTCCTCCACCATCGCGGCGGCGGCGGCCGTCTCGTTCAAGATGCGGGTCTGCGTCGTGAGCACACGCGACTCGGCGGCGCGCGTGCTCAACTCGGCGGCGCGTAGTTTCTGGCGGAGGGCGCGGGCATCCAGCGGCACCTCCACGCCGGCACCGACCATCAGGCCCATCTCCGGTTCGGCCCACATCGAGGAATAGCTGAGCATCAACTCGGTCATCGGGGCTCCCGCGCGTCGGGCCATGGCTTCCATCTGCCGCGCCATTTCCAGCTCGGCACGGGCCATCTCCGCGGCGGGGATCCAATCCGCTCTGGTGGAGAGCACCGGGTCGGGGGGCGGGGGTGCCGCGGAAGCGTGTGCCCACGCCATCAGGGCGAGGAGCGACGGCTGCCGGTCGTCCAGGAGGGATAGGCGAGCGTGGACCACGGAGGCACGGCGGTCGATCCGCAGCCGCTCCTCGGCAAGCTCCACCCGTGCCATGTCGGCCATCACCCGCATCTCCGGTGTGGCCAACCCTGCGCCGACGCGCCGGCCGACCGCTTCCGCCGCAGCGGTAAGCACCGCCTCCTGATGGTCCAGGATCGCCCGGATGGAGGCCAGCTCCCAGACCTCGTCGACCGTTTGGGAGGCGTCAGCGGCGACCTCGGCGCGGGTCATGCGTGCGGTGGCTTGGCGTTCGGTGACCTGGGCCTCGGCGAGCCCGGTGAGGGCGGCGCGCATCCGTGGGGCCGGGAGCATCCAGTTCGCCGCAACCTCTACCCCTACGCAGTGCATCATCAGCGGGGCCACCCCAGCCTCCACCATGAGCGGAGCGAGTGGGGCGGCCCCGTCTGCCGCGCTTCGCGAGGCGAGCACCTCCAATCCCGCGCCGCGCACGCCGGGATCGGCGCGAAGCCAGTCCTCGACGACGTCGCGGCGGGTGGGGAACGGCGGCAGCGGTTCCGGAGACGCGGCCGCTCCGATCGAAAAAAGCCAGATGAACATGGAAAAACCTCAAGAGTTCGAGAGGGTCTCGACCGCCGGGTTGCCGGCGGCAGACACACGTCGAGCCCGAGGCTTCAGATCAGAAGGCTTCGGAACGCCAGAAAGCGCGGGGTGCCGGAAGACGCCCCTGCTGGAAAAGCATCAAGAAACGCTGATTTCGACAGTCCGGCCGCTTCCGTGGCGGCGGCGGGCACCGGCACGGTCCATTCGGGGAGGCGAATCGTCACCAGGCCGGGCACCGGCAGCGCCACTCCCGGCGCGCCCATCGAATCACGCTCGGATCGGGTGCAGCAGTCGTCTTCGGCCAAGGTGGTCCCGTCGTGGCGACAGTCACACACCCGTTCCTCGGCCTCCGCCCTGCACAAGAGGGGCACCGCCCATGCCGACTGGGTGGCGATGAGCGCGAGGCAGGCCGCGAGGATGGAGATGAAACGCCGAAGCATCGAATGCAGACTATACCCCAGAAACGGAATAGCGGGCGACCATGCAGCCCCACCCCCCCGCGCACGCCGCCGCCGCTCTCGCCCAGGCCCGGAACCACGCCGACACGGTAGCCGAGGTGCAGGCCGCCGTAGCAACCGACCCGTTCGTGGTGGTGGGGATGGCGTGGAACCCTTCCGTTGGCAAGGCGCGCCGCCTCCTGGCGTCGAAGGGAAAAACGGCGACCTACCTTGGCTACGGGAACTATTTCTCGGGTTGGCGCCGGCGGCTGGCGATCAAGCTGTGGACAGGGTGGCCGACCTTTCCCCAGGTGTTCATCCACGGGGTGCTGGTCGGCGGCGCATCCGACCTGAAGGCGCTCATGGAAAGCGGGGAGTTTGAAACCATGGTGGCGGCCGGCCGACCGGAGTGAACGGCTGAGCGCTCAGTCGCACGGCCAGGGCACGGCCTTGGCGAGTTCGTTGTCTTCGTCGCACTCCTCGATGACGTTGCCGCCATCCACGCGCACACGCACTCCCGAGCCCCATTCCCGTTGGCTGAACGCGAAGGGGCCACCCATCACGGTTTCTCCGCTCTCTACGCGGGGAATGCTGCCCGTTTGGAGGATCGCGCCGCGCGAAGAGATGAGTTCCAGCAGCACGCCTTCCGCGGCGGCGAGCCCGCGATTGCTGACGGGGACCCACAGCGAGCCTTCCCCGGACTCGCAGGCGTCGGAACACTCGATCAGTTCGCCCACGATGAGGTCGGGGAGCCAGCTTGCCGGTCCTTCCAGCGAACCCCCGGCCCTAAAACTGTTCCAGGTGAGCCAGTTCTTGTCGGGCGTCGTCGGGATGCTGAGGTCGTCGTTCACGTTGCTGATGGAGTAGGCAAACTGGTTCCATACCGGACGGCTGGGCATCCAACTGGACGACCCATCGCCGATGACCGTAATCCCATTCCACCCTTCGAAGGCGTAGTTGTTGGAGGCGAGGATGATCTCGGTGGAGCCATCTGCATCGACATCGGCGATGAGCGGGTATTCGTAGAGCGTGCCGGAGGCGTGCCCTTCCACGGCAAGTTCCACCGCGCCGGTGGAGCCGTCGAACACCCAGAGCGTGATCTCGTCGGCGTAGACCACTTCCGCAGCTCCATCCCCCTCGAAGTCAAAAACCGCGCTCCCGGTCACCGAGCTGGACCAGTCCTGGACCGGCATGCTCCATCGCGTGGTGCCATCCCCCTCGAACACGCTGTAGGCGTAGGCACCGGCCACGCCGATCTCGGGGGCCCCATCCCCATCGAAGTCTGAGACGGTCGGAGGGCCGCCCCCGCCGCCGGGCACATCCACGCTCCAAAGCACCCCCCCCGTGTCGTCGGTGAGCCTGAGTTGGCCGTTGCCGGTGGTCACCACTTCGGCGAGATCATCCGCGTCGAAGTCGCCCACGGCCGCCATGCCATCGAAGGCGTCGCTGGTCCACAGCACGGTGCCGTCGGTGTCGTAGACCGTGTTCCCGGCCACGACCTCCAGCTCCGGATCGCCGTCCATATCCGCTGCAAAGCTCAAGTTATACCCGACCCCGGCCGCCCCGACCCATCGCGGGGACCCATCTGATCCGAACACCTGGCGGCCAAGAATCACCTCCGCCAGCCCATCGCCCTCCAGGTCGGCGATGGCAGGGGCACCGATGTAGGTGAGCTCGGAGCCCGCGGCCCACTTCAGGTTGCCCAGGTTGTCCAGGCACACCACGGCGTACTGCGTTCCGGCGGTACACACCTCGGGAACGCCGTCCCCATCGAGGTCTCCTAAGGCCACACCCGCCGAACTGTAGGTGCCCGCGGCCACGCTCCACAGCTCGCCCGCGCCATCTCCGGAGACCGCCGTAATGGCCCCGGCGGAGGTGTAGGCACCCCCCGCGAAGCTGGCGAAAACCACCTCGGGCACGCCATCGCCGGAGATGTCGCCCACCGCGGGGGTCGCCATCAGGTCGTCGTAGCCAGGCACGCCGGTGTTGGTGTTCCATTGCCATTCCACGACCGGGTTGAAGCTGCCGACCGCGGCTTCTCTCACGCAATCGGCCGCCACCCGTACGCCTTCTGCGACCGGGGCGTCGTCCGCATCGCACACGCTGTCGGCCTCCTGGGCCGGAACGTGCTTGGCGAGGTCGTAATCGCTGCAAGCCGCGAGCAGGGCCAGGGATGTCGACAGTCGCATGATAGGAGCGTATCCGATGCCCACCCCCCCGCCGACGATCCTGGGTTGGCAGAACCAACCCCTGCCGTTCACGATGGCAGTGCCGTTGAACGCTCCCCGTGCGATCGCGGTGATCTTCCCCGGCGCCGCTTATGGCCAGGATCGGCCGCTATGCACCATTCCTCGGGATGTTTTCGTGGCCGCGGGCACAGAGGTCATCCTCTCGACCCGCTACTACGGGCTGGACCCGGCGCTGTCCGCGTTGACCGGCGACGACCGTGAGGGGTGCATCGCGACCGACAGCGGCGCCTTCGGCCGCGCCGCCTTCGAGCGCGCCGCCGGCAAGCCCGTGTTGCTGGCCGGCAAGTCGATCGGTACCGCTGCGATGGCCCACGCCCTGAAGCAGGTGCCGGACCTGGCGGCCGGCTGGTCGATCTGGCTCACCCCGCTTTGGAAGGATGAAGCTGTCTTCGCTGCGATCGCCCGTGCCGGGGCGCGGGCCTATGTCCTGATCGGGACCGCCGACCCCCAATGGGACCCCGACTTGCTTGACGCCCTGAACAAGAAGGCGATCAGGCTCGGGGGTGGTGCGCCGGTGGTCACGGTCGTGGACAGCGCCGATCACGGCCTGAAGGTGCTCAGCAGTGCCACGGCGACTGCGGCGGTGCTCACCGCGCTCAAGCCCGCGTTGACCACCCATGTCGCCGCGGCGTTAGCTTAGCCCTATGCCCGTAATCGCCACGCGGGAGGGCCCCGTCGGGTTCCTCACCCTCGACCGCCCCGAACGGGCGCATGCCTACGACCGCGCCCTTCTGGATGAGCTCCTCGCCGGGGTGACCGCCTTGGCCGATTGCGCGGTCATCGTGCTGGAAAGTACGGGGGAACGCGCTTTCTGCGGCGGGGCCGACCTCGATGCGATGGCATCTGCGACGCCGCTCAGCGCGCTGGACCTGTACAGCCAGAAGGTTTTCACAGCGATCGCGCGCCTCCCCGCGGTCACCCTCGCGGCGGTCCAGGGTCCGGCCATCGCGGGCGGGTTCGAGCTCGCGCTGGCCTGCGATCTGCGGGTGGCCGGCCCGCGCGCCAGCTTCGCCTTTCCGGAAACGCGACTCGGCATTCTCCCCAGCGCCGGGGGGACCACGCGCCTCACCCGGATGGTCGGCCCCAGTCGCGCCAAGGCCGTCATCCTTGGCGGCGAACCCCTCGATGCCGCGACCGCATTGGCGTGGGGCGTTGTGAACCGGGTGGCCGATGACCCGCGGTCCGAGGCGAGAGCGTGGGCCACCCTCATCGCCCTTCGCGATGCAACGGCCTTGTCCCTGGCGAAGTCGGTGATCGATGCCGAGGAGTCCACGGCTTCGCTCGCCCGCGAACGCGCCGCGGAGGCCATCCTCTACGCCCGGCGGGCGCGCGAGTAGGTCCGTGCCGAGTGCCCTGACGTGGCCACCGTGATGGGATGGGCACCTTGATTCCGCAGCTTCGACGCATTCTCAGTCTGTTGCCGGGTCTCCTGCTCGCGGGCTGACACCCGAAGCCGGATGCCGAGACGTCGCCCGCAGGTCAGGAGCGAAGTTGCCCTCCCAAAAGCTCTGCCGTCGCAACCACAAACGGCGTCGGTGTTTTTATGATCTCAACCCGAGAGTCCGGTTCACGCTCGGGCACTACAGGCGGAGCCGCGCCTCAGCCCCGATTCTGCGCCGGCTCACCCGCCGAAGGTCAGCTTTTTCGCGGCGGACGCGCTTGCCTAGCCCGCTCGTGGGGGGCTACAGTGACGGGGTGTGCCTCACCGCCGAGCCGTTTATGCTGCCTATTCCCCCCCCAAGACGGCGTATCAGTCAACGGCCATCAGCTTCCTGCTGGTCCACTAACCAGAAACGGGGGAAAGAGATCGCCGCCCTCTCCCCCTACCGCGGCGGCCACTCGGGCACCCGACCTCCGCCCTCCAAGCTTCGCTTTCCGGCCTACGGGCCGGGTCGCGTTGGTAACGCGCCCCGGCCACCGCTCTCCCCCTCACCCCAGTCCCCCATTGCGCCGGGACGTTTCATGGACTTGGGAGGCGCGGCACTCGCCATGGGTGACTATCAGCGGCTGAACATGGACTTCCGCCCCTTCGGCTTGGACATGCAGTGGCCGGGGATCGATGCACACACGGTCGGCATCGTGCTGTTGTGGCAGTCGATGGTGCTGAGCGTCGCTAGCGCGTTCACCTACAGTCGCGACTTCTACAAGCACCACCAGTCCCGGAAGCAGGTCGCGGAGCCGTGACGTTTTTCCTTTATTTCTTAGGGTGCACCTCCGGTCCACTGCCCACCGTAGTGCCGCCGACGGTCGACCAGTCGGTGGTGCCGGGGCAACCCGACTCTGGGGACACCGACGACTCCGGAGACACGGCGGACACCAACCCGGTGGACACCGGCCCGCCCGGACTCGGCGATCCTTGCGACCTGGAGGCCAACGCCTGCACCGAGGGCGCCATCTGCTGCGCCGACTGCTGCGCAACGGACGCGCCGCCCGTCTGCACCGCTGCCGACGTGTACGGTGTCTGCCCGCTGCCCGACGTGTACGTAGACGAAGCTCGTGTCACATCCTCGCTGATTGTCGAAACGGTGAACGTCCCGGAGGGCAGTTGCATCGCCCAGGAAGCATGCGTCGGCGGCACCGGAGATCGGCAGGTGCTCCGGTTCACGACGACCACGCCGAACATCGGCACCGCGGACCTGATCCTCGGACAGCCCGAAGCCAACCCCGACTCGTTCGAGTGGTCGGAGTGCCACGCCCACTGGCACTACTCCGGATACGCGGTCTTCTCCCTATATAATTCGGAGGGCGTGAGCGTCGGCAGCGGCCACAAGCAAGCGTTCTGCGTGCGCGACAGCGAGTGGTGGACGGCCGAGGTGAACGGCGATGTGCCTGTGTACAACTGCGGCTTTCAGGGCCTCAGCGTGGGGTGGGCCGACTCCTACACCTCCAACCTTGATTGTCAGTGGGTGGACGTGACCGGACTCGCACCCGGAGACTACAGCCTGGAGCTGAGTCTGAACCCCGAAAAGCGCTTCTCAGAGCGGGATTATAACAATAACGTGCTGCGGGTGCCGGTTACGTTGCCGTGAGGGCCGGCGGGTAGGGGCGGGCCCCCGTGCCCGCCCGTTCAGTAACAACCCAAGTCAAACGTGCCCGAAGCCGCGGCCCCCGGGAGTCCCTTGGCCCCATCCGGGATCCACACCACCTCGAAGCTCCCCGTCACGCGCACCGTGTCCTCCACGTAGTCGGCCGTAATGTAGGCGCTCTGCACCGCGCCGTGGGCGCCGGACGTGTCGAGCGCCCACGTGTTCACCGCGCCGAGGCTGAAGGTGTTGACGCGCCCGCTGTCCACGAGGTTGGGGTAGCTCACCGTCTCGCCTTCGACGGGCTGGGCGATGTTGATGGTGAACTGGTACTTGCCCGCCGGGTCCTGCACCGCGAAGTAGTAGTCCAGCGAGGACTGGCACCGGAGCTCGTCGGCCGGCGCGTCGTCGAGGTTCATCACGAACGGATCTCCGTTGAAGTTCCCGCTGATGTCCACTGAGTCGGCTCCGGTGTCGGAGTGCGTAGCGGTGTCGAGCCCGCTGTCGTCGGTGTCCGTATCGGTGTCCGAGTCAGTGTCGGTGTCCGAATCGCCAGGCTCTCCGCCGTTTCCGGTGTCGCCGGTCTCCGTGCCGTCTGCGGCCGAATCGGTGCCTGCGCTGGTGTCCTTCGTGTCGGGAACGCAGCCAAGGGTGAGCGTGAGGATGAGCATCGGGCCTCCAGTTGGCGGCACCTTAGCAGAATCAGGGGCCGGGTCAAAACATCGTTCGCCGAGTTTGTCACGCAGCCGCCGAAGTCGTCGTATTTACTTGCGCGGCCCTATCTTGTATGCTGCCGCCCACGGAGTCACCCATGCGACCTAGCCTCCTCTCCCTTGTGCTCCTTGGCGCATGTGTTTCGGACAACAACCTGAGCGGCGAGAAGGCGCAGCCCCCGGACTTCGACTCCGGAACGGGGTGGGTGCCCCCGGAAGACACCAGCGTGGAAGAGGAGGAAAACGACAGCGGCGTCATCATCATTCCCGATGCAACCTGCGACGACGACGATCTGAGCACCAAGGCCTACGTCCTGCCCACGCGCACGGACTGCGAAGCCCCGCCCGAGACCACCCCGGACTGGACGCTCGCCTCGAAGTGGACCGATCCCTCCATCGGCATGATGCTCAGCACCGTCGTGATCGGCCAGCTCGACGACGACAACGGCGACGGGGACGTGGACAACGACGACGAACCGGACCTGGTAGCCGCCCCGTACAGCGGCTTCATTCGCGCGTACAACGCCGATGGCACCACCAAGTGGCAGGCGAGCACCACGGCGAGCGAGCAGAGCACCCCCGCGATCGGGGATCTGGACGGTGACGGCAAGCCCGAAGTGGTCGTCGGCGGGCTCTCCAGCAGCACCGCAGTGCACGGCGAGGACGGCTCCCTGTACTGGACCGGGCCCGGCTCCACCGGCACCAAGCAGTATTGCGGCACCATCGGCATCGCAGACCTCGATGAGGACGGCGACGCCGAGGTCTACACCGGTCGGGTGATCATCAACGGCCAGACCGGTGTCACGATGGCCACCGGCTCCTTGGGCTACGGCTCGTCGATCTCCGGCGAAGCTCCGAACTCGGTGGCCGCGGACATTGATCTCGACGGGGATCAGGAAGTCGTCGTCGGCAACGCCGCCTACAGCATCACCGGCGCATCGGTAATGACGACGGGGGACTCGGATGGGTTCCCGGCGGTCGCGAACATGGACAGCGATCCCGAAGCGGAGATCATCGTCGCCCAACAAGGCAAGGTGTCCGTCTACAACGACGACGGCAGCCTGCTTTGGACGACCGCCACCTCGTCCGGATACTCCGGCCCGCCGGCCGTCGCCGACTTCGACGGCGACGGCGAGCCCGAGGTCGCGGTGCCCATCTCGCCGGGCGTCATCATGCTGGACACCGACGGCACGAAGGTGTGGACCTGGTCCGGCACCAGCACCACGTTCTTCGACGGCGTTTCGGCCTACGACCTCGACGGCAACGGGGAGTGGGAAGTGCTCCACGTGAGCAACGACGGCCTGCACATCATCGAGGGACACAGCGGCGATCTGCTCAGCACCCTCACCGGCGCGCAGTCCTACTGCGGGCAGATGCCCGTGGTGGCGGATCTCGACGGCGACGGTCATGTGGACATGGCGTTCGGCACCTACAACTCGGGTGTGTACGTGATGGAGGATGCGGCGAATGGCTTCACCGCCGGGTTCAAGTACTGGAACCAGGGGGCGTTCAACATCACCAACATCAACGACGACATGTCGGTCCCGACGACCCCCGACATCAACTGGGCGGTCGGCTACAACAACTTCCGCGCCGGGCCGCCGGTGGAGGCGGTGTTCCCGAACCAGAACATCGTCGGCAAGATCCAAGCGATCTGCTTGGACGAGTGCGACAACGAGACCGTCACCATCAGCTACAGCCTGGGCAACGACGGCACCGAAGACATCACGGACGTCGTGGACTTCGAGATCTGGGGCGACGTATCCGGCGTGGAAACCGCGCTCTGGACCAGCCGTTGGACCGCCGGGCTGCGCGCCGGGTACATGGAGGCCTCCACGACCGTGGAGCTCGTGATCCCCGGCACCTTGCGAAACCTCACCATCAAGGTGGATGGTGGCAGCTCCACCAGCTCCAGCAAGGTGATGGAGTGCGACGAGACCGACAACGAGACGATGTTCGGGATCGGCTGCATATAGGTGATCGTGATCCGAAAAAGTGGATACTTTCACCAAGGACGGTGAGAGGGTGTTGACACTACGCTTCGGCGGCCAGCCGCCCCAGTGTACTGCCCCAGCGTGAGCCGGACTCTCGGGTTGAGATCACAACAACACGGACGCCGTTTGTGGTTGCGCCGCCGCAGGATGGCGGCCTTCTGTTCGGTGGTGAACTTGCGGGCGGGCTAGCTGGGCATTGACTTTCCTGGGTGCGGCGTTTCCTGACGCGGCGGTGGGAAGAGTCAAGTTCCAGGTGGGGCGGTACAGGGCCAAGGTTAGCGTTTTGAGTACGCGGCACCGTCACCTGTGCAGCGCGCCAGATAGTGCTGTGCGGCCCGGTCGGTCGGGTCGGTGTGCAGGCAGGCGCGGAAGCCCTCGGCGGCTGCGTCGAGGAGTGCGGCATCGAAGGCTGTGATGGCTGCGGCCAGTTTGGGCGCGTTGGCTTGGCGAACCTCGCGGAGCTCAGGCCGGAGCGAATCGAGCACCTCGTACAGTTCGATCAGCTGCGCTCTGCCCTTGATCTCGATGCGGCCGAGCCGGCGGGTGTGCAGCGCGCTCGTCGCCGCCAGGCGCAATGCGAGGTCGCCCGTGATGAGCACCTCGGCACCGAAGGTCTTCGTGAGACCCTCCACACGCGATGCGGTGTTCACGGCATCCGAGATGACGGAAGAGTCCCAGCGGCCGCTCTCGCCGACGATGCCCATCTCGATGCGACCGAAGTGCAGCCCGATGCCGAGCGTGATCTCGGTTCCTAGAGGTAGACCGGCACCAAGGGCACCAACGGCAATGGCCTCTTTGAGAGCCACCTGCATCTCGATAGCGGCGCGCACAGCCCGCTCGGGCGCGCCGTTGAAGAGGGCCAGAATGCCATCGCCCAGATAGTGGACAACGAAGCCCTCGTTTTCACGAATGCGGGGAGCCACATGCGCGAGGTAGCGGTTGATGAAGGCGAAGATTTCTCCGGTCTCAAGCTGCTCGCTGATGGTCGTGAAGTTGCGCAAGTCCGCGAACATCACGGTGGTTTCGGCGCTGGCGCGCGCGCCGAGCTTCGCGTCGAGCGGCGACGTCATGCCGAGCGACTCCAGGAAGGGTCGGGGAACGAAGCGACCGAAGGCCTCGTTCATGGCGACGAGTGAAGCGTTGACCTTCTCGAGATCGGCGACCGCGACGAGGGCCTCCTGCAGCGAGATGTGGGCGGCCTCCGCGGCAATGAGCGCATCGCCGAGTCCGCTGTGGAGCGGCAGATCGCTCAGCCGCAGACCGGAGTTCTCGAGGTCCAACACCCTTCCCATCGTCGGCGCGGCGCAGAGGATCCAGCGGCCGTCGGCCAGCGACATAATCTCGCCGCGGAGCGTTCTATACGGCGCCGATGTGCAACTCACGGTGAGGACCATCTCGGTGAGTTCAACGAACCAGGAGGGGTCGAGCCGAGCCGAGAAGGGCCGCACGAGGCGGATCTCCGGGATCGCGCCGTCGGCGAGCTGCCACAGGCGGCGGACGGCAGACGAGACCCGATCTAGCCCTCCATCGGCGTTCCACACAAGGTGGAATGGCAGGATGCGAGAGAACTCGTTGTCGCCGAGGAGCATGGCGCCGGTCATCGAGGCATCTCTGTCACGAGGCGGGCGCGTGACGAACCAGCATGCGCTTGCAGGGGAGACTGTGCACGGCGTCGTCGATGTGCTCGAAGGAGACCTGCACGGCGAAGTGGGTTCCGAGCCCGGTGAAGAGGCCCTCCACGAAGGGGAGGAGCCCTGGGCGGTGCGAGTAGTAATCGACCTGCAGTACGCCGGGCCCCAGTTGCTTCACGCGGAAGGAGGGGGGCTGGTAGTCGGGGAACGTGACCCGGATGCGCTGGTGCATATGGTCGAGATTGGAGACGAAGTCTACGAAGTCGCCGCCTGTGCGTGCCATGAGCACCGCGTAGTGTTTGGTCGCGATATCGCTCACCCAGTACTTGCCGAAGGTCATAAGAATGGTCTCCGCCGGCACGCCGAGCACTTCGACGGCCTTGCCGACGAGATTGTAGGTCACCGCGTCCTCGTAGGGCTGCATGGCCGAAAAGCTTTCGGGGGCGCCGGCCCCGGTGTGAATCTTCGTCCATGTCTCCGCGCCGAACTGGTCGATAACGAGCCCCCTTACCGCCTGATTCACCATTCCGTACATCCGTACACCTCAAAGCAGTCGTGCGAAAATCCGCATCTCGGCAGGGATAGAATCGGTGCTGCCAAACGTCGTGGAAAAGTTGGAAGCGAGGTCGATGTCACCAGCATAAGTGTTCGGTAACGTTTCAGGCGCCACACCGGTCACGATGATGCCGTAGCCGGCCGTGCCAGCGAGTTCGTCACGCACCTCGCTCACAGGCCGGGCACTCCCTCGGATTCCGAGAGAACCGCGCTCCAGGTGAGGAGGTGGCCTCCCTTCACTGCGAGCTCCACCGTGCGCTTGCCTTCCGACAACGGCAGTGCCGGCTCAAGGGCGAGTTCGTGCTGAATGCGGCCCTCTGCCTCCGAAAAGACGAGACTCCCTGACCACTCCGTGGCCCAGCCATCCCCCTTGCGCTTGCGCACGGTGACGGTGAGCGTGACATCGCCGCCTCGCGCCACACCGTCTACGCGAAGCGTGTCTATACCGAGCGGGTGGGCACGAATTCGCACACCGGACACCGTGACCCTGCCGACATCCCCGTCGTACAACCAGCCGGGGAAATACTTGCCGCCTCGGATGCACGAGCGCTCGGGGTTCAACCTTGCGCGGTCCGGCGGGGCGGCGCTACGCACCCAAAGCGCTCCGCCCTCGTGCGCGGACCCCGTTCCGCCCGCGGCCAGCCTTGCACGGGTCGAATGCGTGGCCTTCCCGAAGGGTGCGTTGGCGGCGCTCACTTCGACGGGTGAGCACCGGGAAGGCTGCGTGTCGTCCGCGAGGGACGCCCACTGGGGCAGGTCCACGCGCCACAGTCCCGCGCCCGCCTCCACCGCTTCGACCGGCACCGGGACGGGCTCGGTGGCGAAGATCGGCCGACTCTGCAGGAGGTGGCTCTCGGCCCAGGGCGCCCCGACCACGAAGTTGCGCTCCGCACCGACGGCCGCCAAAGAGTGAACCACTAGCCAGGTGTCCGGAGCCGCTTCGATCCCCACCGACCACGCGCCTGCGGGGATGGGCGATTCCGCCCGCATCACGCGCCCGCTGTCCCGGAAGGGGGTCGCCACCCCTTCGACCCACAGGGTCGCCCCTCTACCCTTCAGTGCGCGAACGACCGCGCTGACCGTGGGGTTTTTGCCCGCCGGTGGCGCCTCGAAGCGCCAGCGGAGTGTCGTGCCCGGAGGCACCCACCACGTCGTCGTTCCCGATTCATCCGTCACGGAAGGGGACTCGGTCACCCGCACGGACACGGCTCGCGGAGCCGCGCCGGAGGCGGTCGAGACCCGCACCTCCCCTGCGCGCATCGACGCAGACCCCGAACATGTTTCACCGAAGGCCTTGGCTGCGGCTCCGCCGGAAAGCAAGGTGCCATCGGCCTCTACGACGAACGGACCCGTGCGCCCCAGCCCGGCATCGGCCACCGCTTCATCGGAAAGCGCATCGGTCCCCGCCACGGTCGCGCGCCAGCCGCAGGCACGTTCCTGCATCGGAGCCGGCGCTCCGACATCGAATGTGGGGGCGCTGCCTTCGCGTGTCACGCTGATGGACCGGAAAGGCGGCACGGCGCGAATCACACCGCCGTTTACGATGTCCGCCGCCAACATTCGGGCGGCCAAGGTCGAGGTGAGCGCTTGAGCGCCGGCAGGCAGCAGGTGGAAATCGTCCCGGAAGGCGCCGGCCGGGAGATCGATGGCGTGGAGGTCGATCCAACTCGCGTTGGCGGCGTTCAGATGGGCATAGAGCGCGGCTTCCACGGCTTCCGGCACAGCATCGCGCGACCGCACATGGGTGGCGACCGGGGCGCGCACGAAGACCACTCTTGCGCCCGCCGCTTGACACAAACGTAGGATGTCCTCCACGAACTCCGTGCCTACCGCACCCACCGCGGGGGCAGAAACGAGGTCTGCGGCCCCCGGCACCATCCGGGTGTTGCCGGTCGTGCGCACCGCCGCATCTGGACCGAAAACGGAGGCCCAAGCTCGACTCGACTCGGCTCGCCCTGTCGCACGCCAGGGGCCCGAATCTCCGAAGAGTGCGCCGACCGTGAGCTCCCGCAGCGCCACGACCGCATCTTCATGCAGGCGGAACGCACGGGCCTGACTTCGACCGATGGGGTGGGCAGACTGACCGAACACCCGCGATTCCAGGATGGCGCTGGGCTTGTCCGTGAGCCCCTCGATGTTCCGAACCTCCGTGTCCGTGAGCGGCCGATTCCTCAGCATGGCTCCGAGCTGCCCGTACACGAGGACCAGCTTCGGTCGGTGGCCTTCGCCGAACACCCGTTGTTCCAGCATGGCGTACCAGCCGGGGGCGGTGGAACCGTTGAGCACCACCGGCTCCAGGTTGCCCGAAAAAGACAGGTCCTCAGCCAGTTGCCGGCGATCTACATCCTGCTTCGCCTTACTGTTTCCGACGATGATCCATTCCGGCGGCCGCGCGGTCAGGCCCGCGTCGATGGCCTGAGAGTAGACCGACGCGGTGCGCATTTTCGGTTGGCCCAACTCGGCCGCCACGACCGCCACCAGCAGCAGCGGGACGAGGACGGCCAGGACAGAGGCGAAACGGGGGTGCATGGGTCAGCGCAGGCTCATCCCACCATCGACCACCAGCACCTGCCCGGTCATCCAAGCGGCGCGCGGGTCAACGAGCAGGTCGACGACGCGGGCAAGGTCTTCCGGCTCACCGCACCGGCCGAGCGGCGTGAGCTTCTCCGCCAGCGCGATCATCTGGCGGCCCGAATCGGGGAAATAACGCAGGGCGTCCGTGCGGATCAGACCGCCGCAGACTGTGTTCACCCGCACATCCGGCGCAAGCTCCACCGCCAGCTGCCGCGTGAGGGCTTCCATTCCGGCCTTGGCCGCACCCATGGCGGCGTAGCCCGGCACATGGCGCTGGCTGCCCATCGACGACAGGCCGATGACGCTCGCCCCCTTGCGGAACCGGCACATCCGCGTGAGAAGCCAGAACGGGCGCAGCGACGATTCCATCGTGAGATCCCACTGGGAGGTGCGGATCTTGTCGAAGGGCTTCAGAACGCCGATGGCGGCGTTGTGAACGAGCACGTCGACCTCGGCGAAGCACGCCGCGAGCCGCTCCAGGTCCGCCTCTGACCGGACATCCCCCTGAAGGACGGTGGTTTCCGCGCCCCGCTCCCGTACGTCGGCAGCGACGGCTTCGGCTGCGGTGGCATTCTGCAGGTAGTTCAGCGCCAGATGGCGACCCGGCGCCGCAAGCTGGCGCGCGATGGCCGCGCCGATCCCGCGACTGGCCCCGGTAATCAGGATGTTCAACTTGACCCCTCGGTTTGGGAGCTAACCCGCCGCGCTCAACGCCGACCCAGGCGGCTCCGGATGCGGCCCACGGCATCCCTCGCTTCCGGCACCGCCAAGGCGAGGGCGAGCGAGCCGTACACGATGCCGAACGTGGTCAAAACCAACAGTCCTCGCGCCACCGGATGCAGGCCTTCGCCGAGGGCGAGCTTGAGCGCGAACCCAGCACCAGCGGCGGGCAGAGCGGCGGCCCAGAGGCGAGCCAGGACCGAGATTGGGAGCCCCCCCCGCCCGACACGATGGCCCAGTGCGCGGCGTAGGAGGCTGGATTCCAGCCACGCGGCAGCGCCCGATGCGGCGGTCAGCCCCACGGCACCCCACTGGGCGGCCACCCCCAACCAACCGGGGAGCCAAAGGGCGCACACGCACCCCAGACCGATGGTCAAGACCACCCGGATCGCGGCGAAGCGGAAGGGGGTGCGCGTGTCGCCCAATGCGTAGAACGCGGAGGCGTAGAGTCGCCCCTGCGTGGCCGGCAAGAGCCCGACAGCGGACCCCGCCAGTACGGCCCATACGGTCTTCGTGGCCGCAGCGTCGAAGGCCCCGCCTTGGTACAGCGTGGCCACGACGACATCGCCGAGGAGGCCCAGCACCGCCGCCGCAGGAACGATGAAGAAGGCGACCTGGCGGAGCCCCCGGTCCAGCTGTGCCCGCACCTGCGAAGCCACCTCGGCCGGCGTGCCAGTCGCGCTTGCCATCGCGGGCAACTGCGCCGCAGTGACCGACATGCCGAATACGCTGATGGGCAGCAGGTAAAGGGTCTGGGCGTAGGCGACCGCCGATACCGCACCGGAAGGCAGCAGACTGGCGATCACGTTGTCGACGTACGCGCTTACCTGCACCACTCCGCGCGACCCGACGACAGGAAAGAAGTTCCGAAGCACCGTCCTGGTCTCCGCCAGCTTGAGCGCAAACTTAGGTAGAACCCCCCGCACGAGACGAAGCGCGCTGGGAAGTAGCACCAGGAACTGCCCGGCACTTCCGGCCACCAGCCCCCACGCCACCCTTTCGCCAAGCGCGTAGTCGACATGGCTGCCGCCGAACCCGATGAGCGCCGCGATGATCGCGACGTTCCAGACCACGGGTGCCGCGTAGGAGAGGAAGAATCGGCGGTGGCTGTTGAGGATGCCCAGACACCACGCCGACATCACCAAGAGGCCCGTGCCCGGAAAAAAGATCTGTACGAGGTGAATCGTCGCGAGGCGTTTTTCACCCGTGAAGCCCGGCGCGATGGTGTCGATCAGGAAGGGGGTGATGGCCACGCCCACCAAGCAGAGCACGCTGGTCAAGAGCGCGAGCATCGTCGCAACCGCAGAGGCCACCCGGCGGGCCCCCGCCTCGTCTCCGTTGGCGATCATCCGGGCGTACACGGGGATGAACGAGGCCGACAGCACGCCTTCGCCAAAGAGGTTTTGGAGGAAGTTGGGGATCTTCAGCGCGGCCCGGAACGCATCGCCCGCGTCGGAGTTGCCGAAGTAGTGAGCGAACGCCCGTTCGCGCACCAGCCCGAACACGCGGCTCAGCAGGATGCCAGCCGCCACCCACTGGGCGCCGCCCGGGGCGGTGGCGGGGGTCGGCCCCGACGGCGCGGACGGCTCGCTCATGCGCCCCCGATAACCGTTGTGCCTGTCCTCTGAACCCGCTAAGCCGCGTGCCTCCGAGGGCGTGCATGTACATGATCGTGCTTGAACTTAACAACCCCACGAAAGACTACGCTGATCTCGAAAGGGCGATCAAGGCCCTCGGTAACTGGTCAAACCGCATGCGAAACATGTGGATGGTGGAAACCCGCTTCACCCCCGCCCAGATCCGCGACCTCCTGAAGCCCACCTTGGTCGCCGGAAGCGACCGCTTGTTCGTGACTCGGATGACCACGAGCTGGGCCGGCACGGGCATGGGGGAAGGCTTTCAGGACTGGATGAACCGTCGCAAGTTCACGGCTGCGAAGTAGGCCGCTCGGCCTCATCTCCCGACACGCATCGCGCGATGACCAGGTCGCCCGCCACGTTCAGGGTCGTTCGGCACATGTCGAGCAGGCGGTCGATGCCGACGAGCACGCCCACGGCGGCTGCGGGCACGCCGATGGCGACGCTGATCGCGGCGATCACCGGAAGCGAGGCACCGGGTACGCCTGCCGTGCCGACGCCGGCCAAAACCGCGATGCCCACGACGAACCCTTGCTGCGCGAGCGACAGGTCCACGCCGTAGAGCTGGGCCAGAAAGAGCACGGCGACGCCTTCGAACAGCGCGGTGCCGTTCTGGTTCGCGGACGCCCCGACCGTGAGCACGAACCGGGAGAGGTCGGGCTGGAGGTGCAACCGTTCGTGGGCCACTCGCAGCGTGGTCGGGAGTGTGGCCGCGCTCGACGCCGTGGAAAAGGCAAGGACCAGTGCCGGCTGGATCGCCCGGTAGAACGTGACAGGGTTGGTGCGGGCGAAGAAGTGCAACGCCAGTGGATACACGACGAGCGCCTGGATGAGAATGGCGCCGACCACGACGCCGGCGAAGCGTGCGAGCGGCAGCAAGCCGGTCAGGCCGGTCTGTGCGATCAGCGCATACGCCATTCCGGCCACGCCCACGGGCGCCAGCGTCATCACCATGGCCACGCCTCGGCTGCACACATCGAACGCGCCCTGGACCCACTCGCGGAACCGTTCGGCGGCCGGAGTGTCGGTCCCGCGCAAGGCGATTCCGACCAGCACCGAGACGAGCAGCACGCCCAGAAGTTCGCCCCGGCTCGCGGCCGCGATCACGTTGTCTGGCACCATCGCGACGAACGCATCCACTGCGTTCCCTTCGAAGGCCTTGACGGGCGTGCCTGCGGGTAGGGAGGCGGGATCTACCCCCCGCCCCGGCTGAACCAGGCTGACCAGCGCCACGCCGATGGCCACGGCGATGCTCGTGAGGGCGAGGGTGAGCGTGAAGGCGCGTCGAACGACTCCTGCCAACGCCCCAGGACGAAGCTCGGCGACCCCCAGCACCAGCGCGGCGGCCGCCAACGGCATGACTAGCACGAGCAGCAGACGCAGGAACAGTGCACCGACCGGACGGGCTACCCACTCCAGCACCCAGGGCGCGTGGGGGCCGAGGGTGGCGCCCAGGAGTGCGCCCACGACGAGTCCGGCCAGGATCTTGAGCGCGGGGTTCTTCATGCGGCGGAGTCTACGCGCAGCGCCGCCGCGGGGGCAACTGCCGCGGCCGTGGATCGGGCGCAGGCCGGGGGTTTGCGCCTCAGCATCGCATCGCAGCGGCGCGAGCGAACCCTCATCGGTCGGTTTCAGCCCTTCGGGGTCTCGATCTTCGAGCGGATGATCTCGTCTACGATGCCGTAGGTCACGGCTTCGTCGGCGGTCATGATGTAGTCGCGATCGGTGTCCTTCAGGATGCGCTCGTAGGTCTGCGAGGTGTGCGTGACGAGGATGTCATTGAGCTCCTTGCGAAGCCGGCCGATCTCCTTGGCCTGGATCTCGATGTCCGCGGCCTGGCCTCGCGCGCCGCCCAGCGGCTGGTGGATGAGCACCCGGGCGTGGGGCAGGATGCGCCGCTTGCCCTTGGCACCTGCGGCCAGCAGCACGGCGCCCATCGATGCGGCCTGTCCGATGCAGATGGTGTTCACGGGGGCGCGCACGTACTGCATGGTGTCGTAGATCGCCATGCCGTCGGTGATGCTGCCGCCCGGGCTGTTGATGTAGAGGAAGATGTCGCGTTCCGCATCCTGCGATTCAAGGAAAAGCAACTGTGCGACCACCACATTGGCCACGCGGTCATCGATCGCTTCGCCCAAAAAGACGATGCGGTCGTTCAGCAGCCGGCTGTAGATGTCCGAGACGCTCTCGCCCCGATGGGTGGATTCCTTCACATAGGGGATGAACGGCATGGGCTACTCCTCTGTCTTCTTCTTGGCGGCCTTCTTTTTGGGCTTTTCTGGGGCAGCTTCGGCCGCAGCGGCCTCTGGCGCGGCCACCTCAGCGGCGGCCTCGACGACCTCGGCAGCCTTCTTCGCAGCCTTCTTCTTCGGCTTGTCGGCCTCGGGCGCGGCGGCGGTGTCGGAATCCGTGCCGTACTGAAGGTCGGAGCGCTCAAGAACCCAGTCCAGCGCACGTTCTTCGAGAAGGTGCTTCTTGAGATCCCCGGATGCGCCTTCCTTCTGGATGTAGCCGCGGATGGCTTCCACGCGCTGGCCGCGCATGTCGGCGATCTCCTGGTACTTACGCTCGATGTCTTCGGCGGTGATCTCGATGCCTTCCTTGCGCGCCACGCTCTCCAGGATGAGGCCGGCCTTCGCTGCGAACTCGGCGCGAACGCGCAGGTCGGCGATCTGAGCTTCGCTGTAGCGGATCGAGCGTGCGTCGCGGCCCCGGTGGGTGGCCTGAACGCCGAGCTCTTCGACCAGGAGCTTCAGGTTCTTGTCGGTGAGCGCCGCGGGCACGCTCACGTCGTGGGACTTCACCAGCTCCTGGAGCAGGTGGATCCGCGCCTGGTTGCGTGCGGCGTCGTTAGCGGCGGTTTCGATCTCGAAGCGAAGCGCGGCGCGCATCGCATCGGCCCCACCTTCGTAGCCGGCCAGTGCGGCCACGGAGTCGTCGAGGTCGGGTACCTTCTGCACCTGGATGCCCAGCACCTTCACGGTGGCCGTAAAGGTCTTGCCGCGGTTGCCCGCGACCGCGCTGGAATCGCCGATGGTCAGTTCTGCGGTGGCCGATGCGCCCTTCTTCAGGCCGATCAGCATCCCTTCGATGCCCGGATAGTAGCGTTCTGCCGTGGTGTTCACCATGGTGCCCGCCTCAAGGAGGGTGTCGCCATCCTTGATCTCGGTCAGCACCAAATCGCCTGCGACGACGGCGCGAGGCTTCTCGACATCCACCAACCGGGCGTGCCCTTCAAGGCGGCGCTGAATGGCGGCTTCGACCTCGGCATCCGTGGTGGGGGTGAGCGGGAACCGAATCTTCAGGCCGAGGTAGGTTCCAAGCTGCACATCCGGCTTGACCTGCACCGTGATGGAGAAGGTGAAGTCCCCCTTGCCCAGCACGCCCGACTCCTCGACCGTGGGCTGCCCCAGGAACTCGATGGAGGAAGAGGCGCCTTGGAACTGGATATTCATCAGTTCGCTGGCCACCTCGCTGCGGAGCTGCTTGCCATACTTGTTTTCCAGAAGCTGCCGGGGCACCTTTCCGGGGCGAAAGCCTGGAAGCTTCACATTCGTGGCGAGCTTGCGGAAGGCGACTTCCAGCTTCTCGTGGACTTCGGTGCTCGGAACGGTGAAGCGGATGCGCTTCTGAACGGAGGAGACCTGCTCGATGGCGAACGACATTTGTGCTCTCGGAGACAGAGGGGGTGCGAGAAGGGGGGGTCGAACCCCCAAGGGTTTCCCCACCGGATCCTAAGTCCGGCGCGTCTGCCAATTCCGCCATTCTCGCGATTGTATGTGGTGGGCCCTCCGGGGATCGAACCCGGAACCTGCGGATTAAGAGTCCGATGCTCTACCAATTGAGCTAAAGGCCCGTGAGTGGATGGGGTGGATGACGGGACTTGAACCCGCGACCACCGGTGCCACAAACCGGTGCTCTACCAACTGAGCTACACCCACCGTAGCGCCGTGGCTGCTAATGCCCGAAGGGGGCGTCGGCAACCCCCGAGGTGAGAAAGGCGGGCTGGGGCAGCCGGACTCCGGGCACGTCAATGGCGTCCGAGGCGAGTTCGGTGCCGAGGAAGCCGCGCAAGAGGGTGTCGGTGTCGAGGGGGTCGTTGCCTAGCGCGGCGCGCAGAACGAGGCGTGCCGCGGTGTCCTCGTCGAGCACCACCCCGCCGAGGCCCGAGACCGGTGCGGGAACGATGCGCGCGAAAGAGGCGGGAAGCCACGGTAGACCCGGTGCTTCCGAGGGCTCGGGAGCGCCTCCCGGGAGGAATCCGCCCGCACAAAGCGCTCCGGCCGCATCGCTCCACCCGGTTTCGGCATCGAACGGGGCTGCATCCCACCAGGTCTCCGAGGCGGCGTCGGGGGCGCGAAAGGGGGATGCGCCGCGGGACAGCTCGGGCTCGTGCGGGGTCCACGGCCAGCGGTCGGGAGTGGTCGCCGTGCCCGACAGGGGGTCTACGGCGCGGTGAAGGTCCACGAGCACGCCGCCCGGAAGGACGTACCGTGCCGCCGGACCGAACTCGGAGGCCTCCGCCCCCGGGATCCAGCCGGTTGGCCAGGGCCGGAGCGCCCCGCTCCAAGGCACGAACAGGGGGTAGCCGCGTGGGTCCGCGAAAACGGCTCCGCCGGGCCTCGCCACCGCGTCGGCGGTGAAGGGTGCGCGCGGTGCGCCCCCGACCTCGAGCAGGCCATCCCACCCCACCAGGAGGTCCGCACCCACCTTGCGGAGCCGCCCGAAACCATCCCAATGCAGGCGCGTGGCTCGTTCGCCAAGCATCAGCGTCGTGACGCGACCAAGGGCATCGTGGATCAGCACGGCGCCCCCCGCCTCTCCATCGAGCCCCGTGAGCCGGCCGCCCGTGTCCCAGCGATAGGTGGCGTTTCCCCTAAGGAGTCCCCACGGTCCCGCGGTGGCCAGATCCACCATGAGCGGCCGCCCCCCCGCATCCAGCTTGATCCTCGACCCATCCGGGGCACTGAGCATGCCGCGATCGTGGGACCATTCCCCCGACGGCCCCAGCGTGCGCACCAGTCGCCCCGCTTCATCCAGGTCGTGTTCGATGGGCCCTCCGGCGGCGAGCCCCACCAGCCGCCCGCTGGCATCCAACGTCCATCCGGCGCTGCCGATGGGCTCGCCTCTCTTGTTCACTGCGAGCAGCTCGCCCGCGTCATCGCTCGCGTTTCGTCGCACCAAGGCGCCATCGGCGAGACGGAGGAGCTTCAGTTCGCCATCGGGCTCGTAGTCGGCACCGATCACGCCAAGGTCTTCGACCTCCACGCGTACGACGCGGCCAACGGCATCGCGCCCCACGACCCAGGTGTGGCCGGCGGACACGCGGCTGATGCGTCCGCGGAGATCGCGGGTCAGCGTGAGGGCCCCGAGCGGGTCGGTGAGTCGGGTCACGCGTCCGGCGGTGTCGCGCAGGACCGAGGTGGTCCCGCCGTCGGGGCCCGCCACCGCGCTCACCCGACCGGCCGCATCGCGGTCGAGACGCCATCGGGAGTCTCCGGACTCCCCGCCGCGAAGAGACTGAATCCGCCCCGCCCCATCGCGTGTGAGCTCAAAGGTGAGGTCGCCCATGCCGAACCCCGAGACCCGCCCGCTGCGGTCGCGCGCCCACCCTCCGACGACCCCGTCCTCGCCGCGCACTTCCAGCACCCGCCCTTGCGCGTCTCGCGTCAGCCGCCATGCCCCCACGCTGCGCAGCCGCCCCTGAGCATCGCGCCCCAGCGACAGGCTCGTGCCATCCGGGGAGCGGATCGCCACCAGCCGCCCGGCCTGGTCGCGCGCCAGCCCGGTGAGCCGGCCTTCCGGGTCGCGCATCCCCGCCAGGAGCCCGTGGGCATCGCGCAGCCAGGTCCACCGGACGCCGCCCATCAGAAACTGGGAGAGTCGTCCTTGAGAGCGGACAACATTGCGGCGCTCTCCATCGGGTCCGTCCAGCCAGTCCAGGCGGCCGGCGGCATCCGTCCTGAGGTCCCAGCGCGTGCCGGCGGGGTCAATCATCCGCGTGGGTCGACTCGAGGAATCCCTCTCGATCCTCCACTGTGCGCCTGTCCCGTCGATCACGCGCACGAGCGCGCCGGTGGCATCTCGCTCCAGCCGCACCGCCCCGAGGCTCCCGGCTCGCACGGTCGCCGGCCGCCCTTCCGCGTCCCACCCCACCATGGTGGACTCCGCGCCCGTCTGAACGAGGCGTACCCTTCCGCCGACGACCTCGCGGTGAACCGAGCGGGCGTCAGGCTCCGTTCGGGTCTCGATGCCCTGACTCCCGCGTGAAAGCTGCCACCAACCTCCGTTACCATCGCGCACCGCCGCCAATCCGTCGCGGGACCACTCTAGGGATAGGACGGCTTCGCCACCCTGCTTTACGTCGGTGATGCGCCCGGATTCGTCATGGGTCACCTGAACGCTGACGCCGGCGGGGTCGGTCCAGCCGAGCAGCCGCCCGCCCGACCAACGCGTGGACACTCTGGCGCCACTCGGTCCGGTCACGTCGATGCTGCCGGGCGGGTGGGCGATGGTCCAGCGAACCTCCCGCCCGCGTTCCACCTGGGTGGTCTCGCCGGACACGTTGCACCGCCATGTCCCGCCCAGTCCCGAGGTGCCGGTCGTGTCGAGCCGCACTGCGGCCGAGTCGCCCCACAGAATCGTGCGCAGCGCGGGGCCGTCGTAGCCGTAGCGCACTCGCCCGTTCATCCCCTCCACCGCATCGATGCGCGAACCCGTGCGCTCGTAGCGGACGGTGCGGGTGCCGCTCACTCCATCGCCTTCGTCTGTCAGCAGCACCGAGAGCGCACCCTGGCGCATCCCTCGAAAGGAGCCATCGTCGCCGCGCAGGATCTCTACCCTCCGGCCATCCAGCGAACGGGCGACGACGCGACCCTGCGCATCCACTTCGAGCGCATCGGCCAGCTCGCCCGCGGCCACCGGCCTGCGACCTGGGCGTTCCACGATGCCCTCGCGGAGCGTCCAGTCGTCTGCCCACTGCCACTTTTGGCCGTCCCAGATTCGGGCCAGCCGCACGTCGCGAGCGTAGGCGCCGGCATCGATATCGACGGTGGCGACGTGCACCGCGCAGGTTTCCACGTTGAACGCAACGGCCCCGCGCCAGCCGCCATCGGTGACCGGACCCAAGGCACCCCATCCCGATGGCAGGGGCAGCGGATCGGTCGCAAGCAGCGCCAGGACCGCAGAGAAGGCGAACGCGCCGGTCAGGGCTTGCCGGCGATGAGGTAGCGCACCCAGTTCACCGGCCGGTTGCCGGCATCGAATTCCTTCAGGGTCGTGGAACGCGAGTCGTAGAAGGACCGCGAGGCCGAGTACCGGCGATTCACGCCTTCCCAGAAGTGCGCCACGAGGCGTTGGTGGAAGGCCGTGTCCACGGCGGGGGCACCGACCAG